>DPIG01000040.1 GCA_003522725.1 Candidatus Omnitrophota bacterium | reverse complement strand
GTCGATGAGGACTTCGCCGTCTTTGAGTTTGGCGCGCAAGGGCGAGACGGCAAACGTGTCAAACCGCAGGTCCGCGGGGCGCTTGAGCCTGCCTGCCGGCCGAGTAGGTCCCGCTTCGCGGGACAGGCAGGCGGCTGAATCTTTTTCCGGCTCCCGGCAGATCTTACGGACCAACTGCCGGATCTGACTGCTGTTGAGGTCTTCTTTAATAATGCGCTGTTCGAGCCGTTTGCGTGTCTTTTCGTCCTTGACCGGCAAAAGATCGACGTAATCAGTCCAGTCCAATTCAACCGCTAGCGGTTGAATTGGGTTACGTAGATAAAACTGCCGCATTTTCCTCAAGACATTCTCGGAAAACCCGGGGCCGTATTTCTCGGTCAAGACCTTGGAAACCTCCGGGATCAGTCTCTTGCCGTACGCGGCGCGCATCGCCCCATCTTGCTCTTCTTCCACAATGCGCCGTCCGGTCTCCCAGCCAAAGCGCACCTGCACCCGCCGGGCGTCCTCGACAAAACGGGAAATGTCGTCGACGAGTTTGCGGAATCTGTCTACAGCCGGGACTCTGGGCATGGCAAGTCATCCTTTCTTTTAAAAAATATTGGAGTCAACTCATTTTAGGGAGGGTGAACCGGAACGTGGAACCCGCGCCCGGCTTGCTTTCTACAGTAATATCTCCGCCGTGGGCCTGGATGATGTGCTTGACGATGGAAAGACCGAGCCCCGTTCCGCCAAGATCGCGCGAGCGCGCCTTGTCCACCCGGTAAAACCGCTCAAAGATCCGCGGGATGTCTTCCTGGGGGATGCCGATCCCCGTGTCCGAGACGCTCACTTCGATCGAGCGCGGCGTTTCGCGCGCGCCGACGGTGACACTGCCGCCCGCCTTATTGTATTTGACGGCGTTCTCCACCAGGTTGAAAAGCACCTGCGCGATGGCCGCCTCGTCGATCCTGATCCTGGNNGCATTCCTCCAGCGCGAGTTTCGTTTTCCCCGATTCGGCGCGGGAAAGGTCCAGCAGGTCGTTGATCAGTTTGGTCAGCCGTCCGGCGTCGTCGTAAATGATCCGCAAGAATTCGCGGGCGTGCGCCTTGTCTTCCAGGGCGCCTTCCAGGAGCGTCTCGGCGTAGCCGCGGATCGTGGAAACGGGCGTGCGCAGTTCGTGGGAGACGTTGGCGACGAAATCCCGTCGGACTTTCTCCAGACGGCGCAGTTCCGTGATATCATGAAAAACCAAAACAGCGCCGTCGATCGCCTCCTCCCGCAAAACAGGTGTCGCGTGCGCCAGAAGAACCTTCTCTTGCGGATGCAGCAGCGTGATCTCCCGGGATTCCGGACGACTGCGGGAGGTCAACACGCGTTCGGCCAGCTCCTGGATATCGATATTACGGATGACCTCCAGCGGTTTCTTCCCCGCCACTCCGGTATCGACCTGCAGAAGTTCCTTCAAGGTCTGGTTCATCAGGACGATCGCGCCGCGGCCGTCGAGGACCATGGCCCCGTCAAACATGCTCAAAAAGACCGCCTCCAGCCGGGATTTATCGGCGATGGACTCCTCCATCCTTGACTGGATCTGCAGGGACATGGAATTGAGCGAATCGGCCAGCTCTTCCATCTCATCACGGGCGCTGAGAGAAATCCTCCTCGAGAAATCCCCGCCGGCAAAAGATTTTGCCCACGCCGTGATCTCCCGGAGAATCCTGGGGATAAAAAGAGAAACGATTTTGTGACGGACCTTCATTCGCCGGAAGACTCCTCATCGCGCAACCGGTAACCGTACCCGCGGACGGTCTCGATAAACTTGCCCATCTTGCCCAGTTTCTGGCGCAGGCGTTTGACGTGCGTGTCCACGGTGCGCGTGGTGACCTCCGCGTCGATGTCCCACACGTCGTTTAAAAGCCGCTCGCGCGCCTGCACGCGGCCGCGGCGTTCCAGTAAAAGGACAAGCAGCTTGAATTCCATCGCGGTCAATTTGACTTCTTTCGCGTTGACGGTGACTTTGTGCCGCTCCCGGTCGATGGTCAGCTGTCCCGCCGTCAGAACGGGCGCGGTTGAGACTGCGGCGGAGTCGCCGCGGCGCAAAATCGCCTTGACGCGCAGGACAAGCTCCCGCGGGCTGAAGGGCTTGACCATGTAATCGTCGGCGCCGAGCTCCAGGCCCAGCACGCGGTCGATCTCCTCGGCGCGCGCGGTGAGCATCAACACGGGGATGGCGGCCCACGCTGATTTTTTCTTAATCTCCCTGCACAGTTCAAAACCGTCCATCCCGCCGGGAAGCATGATATCCAGCACGATCAGATGGAACTTCCGGCGCTCGAGTTCTTCAAAGGCCTGCGCCGCGGCGGACGCCGCCCGGCACTCGAACCCCGCCTTCTCAAGATTGTATTGGATCAGCTTGAGGATATGCGGGTCGTCTTCAATGATGAGGATCTTATTCATAGGAGTTCAGATATGAGCTGTAAAATGATGGACGTGTATCCGGGTTTCACGGATTTACTTTTATAAATATTTTTAAAGCTTGACGGTAATTTCGCCAGACCCTCAGCAACGCTCTGGCGCACGGTCTCCAGCGAAGGCAGCGCTTCAGTCAATTTCCCGTCGCGGATGACCGGTCGCAGCAAAGGCCGCGCGCCTTCCGGGGCCTTTTCCGTGGCGAGACCGATCACGTCCTTCCTGAACATCCCTTTATGATCAAAATGGCGAAACACCTGTTTTCTCCCGGGGATGGTCTTCTTTTGGGGACTGGTCTTGGATTTATATTTGACCGTCCCGTCCTTCTCCTGGATCTGCACGAGCTTGTACGTGAGATCCAGCGCTGGACAATCACGGGAAGTCACCATGTCCGTCCCGACGCCGAACGAATCGATCGGCGCCCTGGCCTTGACCAGCCCGGCGATTTTGTATTCGTTCAAGTTCCCGCTCGCCAGGATCTTGACGTGCGCCAATCCGGCCTTATCCAGAATTCCCCGCGCCTTTTTGCTCAACACTTTCAGATCGCCGCTGTCCAAACGAATTCCTTTCAAATGCGCTTTTAAAGGCATGCTAACGATTTTCCGGACACAACCGACCGTATCATAGGTATCGACGAGCAAGACCGTGTTTTCCGGAAAGACCGCGTGGTAGCGTTCGAACGCCTCTTGTTCCCCGTCGAAAGCCTCGACCCAGGAATGGGCGATCGTCCCGTACGCGGGGATCCCGAATTCTTTGCCGGCGTACACGTTAGATGTCCCGATACAGCCCGCGGCATACGCCGCCCGCGCGGCCAGAACGCCCGCCTCCGGGCCGTGCGCCCGGCGGGAACCAAAGTCGATGACCCCGCGCGCCACACCGTCGGCAGAGGCGGCGGCCACAACCCGCGCCGCTTTGGCGGCCACAACGCTTTCAATGTTCATCACCGACAACAGACAGGTCTCAAGGACCTGCGCTTCGATGATCGGCGCCTCGACCTGGAGGACCGGCTCCCGCGCGAAGAAAATCTCCCCCTCCGGCATGGCCCAGACGTCACCGCTGAATTTAAAATTCTTGAGGTAATCGAAAAAATTCCCTTTGGCGTGCCGGAAAACGGGCAAATCTTTAAGAAACGCGACATCCTCGTCGCTAAAGCGCAGATTGAGGATATATTCGACAACCTGTTCCAGCCCGCAGGCGACCAGGAATGAGCGGTTCTTCGGCATGGTGTGGCAGGACAATTCGAACGTGGCGCGGGCCTCGACCTTGTTCTGGAAATACCCGGCGGCCATGGTGAGCTCGTAGAGATCGACTTTAAGACTATTATGGGAATTCATACTTTTAAGATGTGATCGAGGGTCATTTCTTGCGCGCCGGCATGAAGCATTTCTTCGACGGCCAGCTTCGAATCATCCGGATGAATATTAACACCTTTGATCGCATCCATGAGCAGATTCACGCGGAAATGTTTCAACGCGTCCAGGACCGAGGCCTTCACGCAGTAATCCGTGGCCAGCCCGCCGGTCCAGAGTTCTTTAACACCCGCGTCTTTCAATATGTCCCGTAACGGACGTCCCTTCTCGTCGACGGCCTGGAAGGCCGAATAGCTGTCCTTGTCCGGGTCCATCCCTTTAGACACGATGATCGTCTGCGGCGGCAATTTCAAGGCGGGATGAAACGCGGCACCCGGGGTATTCTGCACGCAATGCGCGGGCCACGGCCCGCCGAATTCCTTAAAATGTTTCGTCCGGCGCGGATGCCAGTCCCGTGAGGCAATGACAAGCGCGTCCTGTTTTACAAAGGCCGCGATATACTTGTTCAGGACAGCCGCCACCTTGCCGCCTTGCGTTACCGCCAAGGCGCCGCCGGGGCAAAAATCATTCTGAACGTCGACGACAAGAAGCGCCCGGTCCGAAGACATCAAAGCATCCTCCGCTCCAGTAAAAGCATGCGAAACGTCTGCGCGTTGTACACGGCAAAGCCCTGTTCGTCATTATTGAAAAACGCGTAAACCGTGTGCACCTGGTCCCGGAAAGCGCGCACCTTGTCGGCCAGTTGCTCCAGTTCGTTACGCGAGTACTGGGAGTTATAAAACGCCTTGCCGCCGTTAAACCGCGCATAAATAAAATCCGTTGTGACCACCCATTCCCCCGGCTTCTCCGATGATTCCGTAAAACACAGGCAGCAGCGGTAATCCTTGAGGACCCGGTACACATCATTGGAAAACCAGCTGGCGTCGGAGAATTCGAACACGTGCCGGAAACCCTGAAAAAATCTGGTCCTCTTCAGCAATGAACAAAAATCCGCCAATCCCTGGGTGTCCTTTTTAAACCCCGGAGGCAACTGCCAGAGAAAGCACACAATCTTCGGTTTGAGGAGTTGAACGCTGTGCGCCAGCGTCTCCAGGGATTCTTCCACGTCTTTTAACCGCTTGATATGGGTGATATAACTGGGCCCTTTGACGCTAAACCGGAATTCCCGCGGGGTGGATTTCAACCACGCCTCAACCGTCGCGCCCTCCGGCGGCTGGCTGAATGTGGTGGTCAACTCAACGCCGTTGAATTGACGGCTGTAAAATTCCAGCCATTTATCCGCCGGCAATCCGCTGTGATAAAAAATGCCGTTGCCCCAGTGGGAATAATCGTAGCCGCTTGTGCCTATGTAAAGTTTCATAGCCATTTTTTCGTCGCTCGTATCTCGTCGTTCGTATTTCGCCTTGACACGAAATACGAGATACGAGATACGTTAAATATCTAGCACCACTCTCGCCCTCCACTGCCCCTGGTCTTCACTGACCGAGAACTGATGCATCGTGACCGCTTTAACGTCGACATTGAGCGGATGCTTCCCGGGGTCCAGCATTTCGCCGTACGCCCGCGCGGTTACCATCCACATGCCTTTGTGTTCCTTGAACCGCATCCGCGCGACCCGCAATAAAAGCTGCTCGGCATCCTTATAATAAATCAATTCCTGCAAGAATTGAAACAAAAGCATCTCGAAAGTTTCCGCTTCCACCGCGACTTCCCGCCACAATCTTTCCGTGATCGTTGCCAGGTCCTCGACCATCACGTTCATCAGCGCGTCGGCGGCGGCGATGAACATCTCTTCTTTCGATTGCCCGCAAGCCTCAAAAGCGATATCCGCGGTGGCGACGTCGTCAAGATAGTGATAAGGCATAAATATTTGTTAGGGTCAAGTAGCAAGGGTCGGGGAACAAGGCCTTCCCTTGCTACTTGTTCCTTGCCCCTTGACCCTTTCCAATTTATCCTTTTACGTTTCCAATCGGCACAAACCTCGCCACGCGGCGGCTGATGCCGGCCATCTCGGTGGCGGTGGTGACATCGTCGATGCTCTTGTACGCCGAACCGGCCTCCTCGGCGAGCCCGGCGTAAGACGCGGTGTGCACGTAAATCCCCCGCGCGCGCATGTCGTCCTGCAGCTGCCGGCCGCGGAACATCTCGCGGGCCTTGCGCCGGCTCATCGTGCGGCCGCTGCCGTGCGCGGTCGAACAAAACGTTTCCTTGCTTCCCTCCACGCCCGCCAATAAATAAGAACCGGTCTCCATGCTCCCGCCGATGATGACCGGCTGGCCGGTCTCGCGGTAAATCCCGGGGATCCCTTCCATGCCCGGGCCAAAGGCGCGCGTGGAACCTTTGCGATGGACGATCACTTTACGCTTTTTCCCGTCGATCATGTGCTCTTCGAGCTTGGCGATATTGTGCGCCACGTCGTAGATCTGGTGCATGCCCAGTTCCTGAGGCGTTTTCCCGAAAATTTCCGCGAACACTTCCCGGATACGGTGCAGGATCACCTGACGGTTGGCAAAAGCCATATTGACCGCGCATTTCATCGCTTTGAAATAATCCTGGCCTTCCGGAGAATGAAACGGCGCGCAGGCAAGCTCACGGTCTTGCACATCGAGGCCATATTTATTTTTCATCACTTTCAAAAAAATCTGCAGATAATCGGTGGCGACCTGGTGTCCAAACCCGCGGCTGCCGCAATGGAACATCACGACGATCTGGTCGGGTTTGGTGATCCCGAAGCGCGCGGCCAGGTCTTTATCAAAAATGTTCTCGGGTTTGGCGACCTGGATCTCCAGATAATGGTTTCCCGATCCCAGCGTGCCGAGCTGATGGAACCCGCGCTCGATGGCGTGCTCGCTGACCTTGGAGACGTCCGCCCCGGCCATGCAGCCGCCTTCCTCGGTGCGCTCCAGGTCCTCTTGCCAGCCGTAACCCTGCGAGACACACCACGGCGCGCCCTGTTCGACGACGCGTCTGAATTCATTTTTTGAGATTTTGATGAACCCTTTGCCGCCCACGCCGCAAGGGATCTGCTGGAAAAGCCGGTCGACTAAATCCGTCAAGTGAGGCTGTACCTGATCATGCGTGAGGTTGGTCGCGACAAGGCGCATCCCGCAGTTGATGTCGAACCCGATGCCGCCAGGGGAAATGACGCCGGTCTCGGCGTCCATCGCCGCGACACCGCCGATGGGGAAGCCGTAGCCCCAATGTCCGTCGGGCATACAGTAAGAGTATTTGAGGATGCCGGGGAGTTTCGCGACGTTGGCCGCCTGCTCAAAGACGGTCTCATCCATTTCTTTCAACAATTTTTCGGTGGCGTAGATGCGCGCCGGCACGCGCATNNAAGGCGTAGAACGTTTCGGGCATCCGCAAACAGATCAATTCATCGGCCTGGCGCACCAGTCGCTTGAGCGTGTCTCCGGGGCCGACGGGGATAGCCGCGATCAGTTTGCGCGGCTTTTCGGAACGTACCGACCACAGCGCGGCCTCGAAGGTGGCGCCGGTGGCAACCCCGTCGTCGGTAACGATCGCAATCCGGTCTTTTAAAGGAATCCTGGGATGGACTTTGCGGAATAGCGCGGCGCGGCGTTTGATCTCGGCCATTTGGCGCCGCTTCTCTTGTTCGATATACGCCTCGTCAGCCCCGGCCTGGCGCGCGTATTCCTCGTTGAGGCAGGCATGACCATCTTCGCTGATCGCGCCGACGGCGAATTCGGGGTTGCCGGGCGCCCCTATTTTTCTGGCAAGAATAATATCCAAAGGCGCGCCCAGTTCCCGGGCAAGATATTGGGCCACGACCACACCGCCGCGAGGGATCCCCAGTACAACGATATCCTTTTTTTCAATTTTCCCTAACGCGCGCGCCAACTCCCGACCCGCCTGCGCCCGGTCGTCAAAACGACCGGCCGAGCGGTCAATCACCGTAAATTGCTTCATGTTTACTATTCTCTCACGTCATCGATGACGTCTCATAATGTGTCAGCACGATAAAATTCTCACCGTCTTTGCGCTCGATAATAATCAAATCCTCGCGGACAAGCATCCCGATACTCATATTGATCACCCCCATCGAAGCGGCAGTACATCCGTTGACCTCTTTGATACCCACCGGCCCGGCGCGCGTCTTGAGAAGGTCCAGTATCTCCCCGGCAACTTTGTGAACATCGGTGAACATCTCTCATCCCCCCTTGTATTGGATTGCATGAGATTTTGATGAACCCGGTTTGCCCTTGAGCCCTTCGCCTCCTTTCTCTTTCTCCTGTTTATATTGTACTCCCGCGCGCGGGAAATAGTAAACAGTTAATTTTAGGGTTTTGTACTTATCCCTCGCGCCTTTTCCCGCCGTGCGTTTGCATTTTGTAAAAATGCAAACGCACGGAACGCGAGGGCGCTCAGGATGAAATGCCATGTCCTCTGACATGGCATTTCACAACACCGCCACGGCCTCGATCTCGACCAAGGAATCCTTGGGAAGACGCGCCACCTGGATGGTGGAGCGCGCCGGCGCGGTCGCGGCGTCAAAAAACTTGGCGTAGACCTCATTCATCGCGTTAAAATCATTGAGGTCTTTTAAAAAAACCGTGGTCTTCACCACTTTAGGAAGCGACGACCCCGCGGCCTCTAAGATCGCCTTCAAATTCTTCAAAACCTGTTGCGCCTGTTCGCCCGCGTTCGCCCCCACCATCTGACCACTCACCGGGTCAAGCGGAATCTGTCCCGCGGTATAAACCAAATTTCCAATAACAACGGCCTGATTGTACGGCCCCACCGGCGCCGGCGCACCCTTCGCCTTCACGATTTTCTTGTCCATATTTAGCCTCCTCCTTGTCACCTATTCATTGACCTAAGCAGTAAAACTTAATATTATCAAAACTAAACCGATAAGAGTAAATATGCTTCCCAATGCAATCGCCACCTTTCCCCTGACAACACCCCGTAATCCCAAGTTTCCTTCATCTGTACCAAAACGTTTATTTTTTAAAACTATTAAACCTTGCAAGGAAAATAAAATACCAAACAATACCATTACAATTTTCATTTTTTTATTTCCTTTGCTTATGCCGAGGGACTACCTCGAAAGAATTATCTCTTAACCCCGTAATACACCGTGTTCGGCTCGACCTTGGTGTTCTTGGGCACGACGGCCGCGGCCGCGATGACCGCGTTGTCGCCGATCTCAACTCCGGGCAGGATGATCGAATTAAGTCCCACGATGACATTTTTGCCGATTTTTACCTTCTCGATAAGCAGTCCCTTCTTCTCGAAGGAATGGCAGATCACCGTCGCGTTGCCGCCGATAACTGAATTGTCGCCGATCTCGAGGATGGAAATATCCCCCACGCGGCTGGAATTGATCTGCACGTTTTTGCCGATCCTCGCCCCCATCAATTTGAAGAACAGCGCGCAAAACGGCGTCAATAAAATGAATTCCATAAAGGTAACCCGCACGGCGATGTAGAGAGCGCTGGCCATCATCCATTTGAGCATCTGCGGCGAACCGAGTGAATGGACGCCTTCTTTGACATTCAAGCCCAAAAGGGCTCTCGCAAGGCTCGTGGCAAGAATCAGCGTGAGGCCAAAGATAAAATATCCGCCGGCCAGCGTAAAACAAAGAAACAACAGCCGCTGTCCGTCAGCCAAATGCGCGGAATGCGTCCAAGAGAAATGGACCAATAATGCGGAAGGGTACAACGCCACCCCGAGGATGATGGCGCCTAAGGCGTACAACAGGATGGTAAACAACGTCTGCGCCAGCGTTAACTTCAGGGATGTTTTCATAGACGGTTTTTCTTCACTTATGCGGCACAGGGATGCTGATCCCGCCGCCGCCGGAAATGCCGCCGATATTACCGCTGCCGCCGACGTGGATTGAGCGGCAACCGATTGTGCCGGTGATTAAAGCCAGGCAAAGGGTCAAAAGAAAAATTGTATGGCTCATGACATTCTCCCAAAAGGGTCAAGTAGCAAGGGGCATGGGTCAAGGCTTTTTTCCATGACCCTTGTTCCTTGCCCCTTGACCCTCACGATTATTTTTTCTCAAATAAATACTTGTACTGCCCGTAACCTTCTTTTTCCAGCTCTTCTTTCGGGATAAAGCGCAGCGACGCGGAATTGATGCAATAGCGCTGGCCCGTGGGTTGGGGGCCGCCGGCAAATAAATGTCCCAAATGTGAATCCGCGTGTTTGCTGCGCACCTCGGTACGGCTCATCCCGAGGCTATCATCTTCCTCCACAACGACATTGCCCTCCTCCAGCGGACGCGTAAAGCTCGGCCAACCGGTGCCGGAATCATATTTGTCCGTGGAGCTAAAAAGCGCTTCGCCGGAAATGACGTCTACATAAATGCCTTCCTTCTTATTATTCCAATGGGTATTGTTAAAGGGCTGTTCAGTCGCGGCGTTGCGGGTCACCTCGTACTGCAATGCCGTCAATTTTCTCTTGAGCTCTTTGGGGGATGGGATATTGCACAAAGGCCCGGTATATTTTTTGCCGGGATCGTTGGCCCAGGTTTTCTTCAAAAACGGCTCGCGCCCCGACCCATACTTATACTGATCATAATGTTCCGCGTTGGTTTTGTAGTAATTCTGGTGATATTCTTCCGCCGGATAAAAATCGCCGGCCGGCAAAATCTCGGTGACGATCGGTTTCTTGAACCTGCCGGAGTCGGCCAAGACTTTTTTCGATTCTTCAGCGAGCTTCTTCTGTCCGGCGTCGTGATAAAAAACCGCCGTGCGGTACTGGGGGCCGCGGTCGGCGAATTGTCCGCCGTCGTCAGTCGGGTCGATCTGCCGCCAGAACACATTCAAAAGGTCAACGTAAGAAACCTTCACAGGATCGTATGTTACCTGGACGGCCTCGCGGTGGCCGGTCCGGCCGGTGGAGACCTCCTCATAACTTGGGTCCGTTTCCTTGCCGCCCGTGTAGCCGGCGACAACGTCAACCACGCCGCCTGATTTCTCAAACGACGGTTCCATGCACCAGAAACACCCGCCGGCGAACGTCGCCTGCTGATAAGACGCCTTCTCGCCCGATTTTCCTTGAGCGCCTGAACGACCAGTCGCAAGCACGACGAATAATACCGCCAACAATAATGTTTTTTCCATAATCTCTCTTCTCAAAAACCGGAGCCCGGTTTCTTCAAGAATTCGATTTCCTCCGGTGTCGATGTCCGTCCCAATATTTTGTTGCGGTGCGGGAATCGGCCGAAACGCTCGATGATCACGTAATGCCGGTTCGCGTAGTCCAATGAATAGCTGTAGTAATGGGTATTACCGGGATTCTTTTTCCTGGATTCCTCAACCAGCTCCGTGAAATACCCCACGGACAAACACTGCGCCCGGATATCTTCGGCGTGCATCAGCGGCATATAGACAAAGACGCGTTCAATGAGACTGAGCGTACGCTCTTTTTTCCCGGACGTCAATTGCAGCGCTAATTCCTGGGCCGGCGCGTCGGCCATGTACATCCCGGGCGTGTCACGGTACATGTTGCGGGTCAATTGGTCGTAAAGAAGGACCACCGCGAGCGCCCCGCGGGGAGATTGCTCCCACTCTTTATATTTTCCCGCGAACGCGTTATTGAGATCGCCTTCGAAACGCTCCCGGATCTCCCGGTCCAGCGCCTTGCCGGCCTTAAACCATTTGTTGAACGGCCGTTTGCCCTTGTCGATGGGTGTGGAATCATCGACACCTTCGAACCAGAAAGCAAGAATGTCCGCGGGTAAGTTCAAGCCTTGACCGTTTCTAACAAATACTCGCTCTTGATGTTCTGCAGACTNNACCATCGCCTCCTCGCGCACATACGCCAGGGGACGGATGATCGTGAGCTTGCCGTCGAAAAGTTCCTGTTTGGGTTTCATCGCGGCGATCTCGCCGCGGTAAAACAGGTTCAGCAAAATCGTTTCAACAATGTCGTCCATGTGGTGACCGAAAGCGATCTTGTTAAATCCATCGCGATTAGCCAATTGGAAAAGCGCCTTGCGCCGGTTCCATGACCAGCGAAAACAGCCGATATCCTCATATTTCTCGTCCTTGAGAGAATCCGCCTTCTCAACGAGGTACGGGAACCCTTCCTTCTCTAAATAAGCGATAAGACCCTGGGGATTGAAATCGGCAAATTCAAAATCAATGTGGACCGCCGTGAAGTCAAATTTGACGGGGCTTACGCGCCGGCGGTCGCGCAGGACGTGTAAAAGCGACAGACTGTCTTTGCCGCCGGAAACGGCGACCGCGATGCGGTCACCTTCCCGGATCATGTCGAATTCAACAAGGGCCTTGCCCGCGCGCCTGGAAACGGCGAACAGAGCCGGCATTCCCTTGCCTTTCCCGAAACGCGCTTCGTACATCGTCGGACCCCTCAAACACTGCGCCCGCTATGTTCTCCCTGCTCACTCTGCACATTCAAATGATCACCGAGCTTATGGAAAAAATTGAGCCAACGGGGCTCGGGCGTGGGTAAACTTCCCCCCGACACTTGCCGGGCGATGGCAAGATATAATCTCTGGGCGCGCCACAAATCCAGGTCCAGATTAAGCGGCGCCACCGCGCGCAGAATATCATCAACGGATTCCATCAAACGCATATCCCGGGGATCTTTTTCAAGGCCGCGCATCAGGGAAATGATCCGCCGCGTCGCGACGAAACTGATCCTGGTCTTGTCAATCTCAAAAGCCCAGCGCTTGACCTCAACGGCGATACGCTTGAGCGCGCTGATGTCCGTTTGCTCCCTGGCGAAGAGATCCAGCAGGTCACGGTTTAAAATAAATTCGATGCAGGCGATCAATGCTTTCGGCAACGCGATATGTAATTCCTCCTTGGCTTGCAGCAAGGGGTAATAATGCTCGTAAATCTCGCGGAAGTGGTCTTCGAATTCCTCCATCGCGGAATGGATGACCTCATCGAAGATCCGTTTTTGTTCATCCCGAAAAAGATATTTAAGGGCGTATTGGGTCGCGCCGAAATGACGTTCTGTCAGGCGGTCAATTTCCTTCACATCGCCCTTGGCAAAGGCCCTTTCCATTTCCTGATGGACGCCGCGAAAATCTTCTTCAGACATCGACACACGCACGGCGGCATTTAAATGATGTCCATCCCGGGGAACAACGGCGAAGTCGACGCTTCCCTCTTCCCGGGTGATATCGGAACGGACATGCAGGCGCCCGATGACAAACGTCCGCCCATCCTCCTGCTTTAGATCATAAATTTCTTCGCGGACCGTGTAGCAATAGACCTTTTTCCCGCCTGTATGATCGTCGAACATGGCGGAAACCGCGTAATGGGCGCCTACCCCCGTCAGATCCGTCACGGCGGGCGCGACGAATTTCTCATACGCCGCGGCGCCGTTACGCAGGTCGGCGATATTGCTGGGCGCGGCCTCCAGCATCTTCTTGAAATGTCCCTCAAAATCTTTCCCGAAAAGTTCCCGCGCCAGTTGCAGGGCCCGGCCGGCGTACTGAAGGATCTGCACCCCTTCGATGCCGGAGATTTCATCGAAAAACCACCCGCAGCTGGTGTACATGAGCATCGCGTAACGCTGGAGTTCCAAAAGCTTGAGGACCTTCACTTCCTCTCCGGCGCTGAGTTTCTGACGGAAGTTCTCCCGCAAGAAATTCTCCACATTGTCCGTGCCGCGGTCGAGGACCACTTCAATATAATTATCCCGCGCCTGCCACGGGTCCCCGGAAAACGCGCTCATATGTCCTTCATAAAGCGGTGCCAGCGTGTCCCTCAACCAGTCCAGCGATTGACGTAACGGCGCGCGCCACTTCTGGTGCCATCCGCGGTGGCCGCCGATCTTGCATCCACAATCCGACCGCCAGCGCTCCACCCCGTGCGCGCAGCTCCAGGAAGTATTTTCCACGATCTGGACTTCGTGGGCCGCCGGAAATCTTTCCAGGTATTCTCCATAAATAGTCACCCGGGCAAGGTTCTGCGACGCGATATGATGCAAACAGTACGATAAAGCCATGTCCCCGAAACTATGATGATGGCCGTAGGTTTCACCGTCGGTCGCGACATGGACGAGCCGGGGATGATGCTGGTCGCGGGGAAAAACACCCAGCAAACGGTTCGCGAAATTGACGCCGCTTTCCAAAAGGTCCGCGAACGCCACTTCCCGGGCGATGGGCCCGTCGTAAAAAAACAAATGGATTTTCTTCCCCGAGGGCAGCGGACAGACGTAAGCCATTTGCGGGTCCACCCCGGCGTCTTTGACGGGCGTCCATTTTTCTTCACCGATCTTGCGCACCCTGGCGGCCTGGTGCGGGGCGAGGATCGTAAAGCCGATACCGTGTTCGGCGAGGATTTCCAGCGTCCGGGTGTTGACCGCGGTCTCGGCGAGCCACATCCCCTCGGGTTTGCGGCCGAAACGGTGTTCAAAATCCCTGATCCCCCAGAGGACCTGCGTGCGCTCATCGCGCACGTTGGCCAAAGGCATGATCATATGATTGTACACCTGCGCGATCGCCGATCCGTGGCCGGAGAACCTGGTCTGGCTTTCCTTGTCCGCGGCCAGAATATTCTGATAATCTTCAGGCGCGTGGCGTTCCATCCAGGACAAAAGCGTCGGCCCGAAGTTAAAGCTCATCGACGCGTAATTGTTGACCATCCGGGAGACTTTTTTATCAGGACCAAGGATGCGGCTGGCCGCGTTAGGCGCGTAGCATTCGGAGGTGATCCGCTCGTTCCAGTCGTGGTAGGGATGCGCGGAGTCCTGCAGTTCCACTTCCTCGAGCCACGGATTTTCCCGCGGCGGCTGATAAAAATGTCCGTGGATGCAAATATAACGGTTCATCATACATAAGATATATACCACGGAAGCGCTGATTTGTCACAGGTAACCTGATAAAAGATGGGGATACCGCCTGGAGTGAATTGCAGAAGATACGAACAAAACCGACGCGTTACGCTTTTTTGAGGAACAGCACGCCCAACGGCGGCAGGGTGAGCGACAGACAAGCGGGGCGGCCGTGCCAGCCGGTGTCCCAGGCGTGCGTGCCGCCGCAGTTACCCGCGCCGCTGCCGCCGTATTCCCTGGCGTCGCTGTTGAAGATCTCCTTCCAGAAACCGCCTTGCGGAACACCGACTTTATAATCGTAACGGATGACCGGCGTGAAATTGCACACCACCACGATTGTTTCTCCGGGATTTCGCCCTTTACGCAGGAAACTCAAAACGCTGTTGTGTCCGTCGTTGCAGTCGATCCATTCGAAACCGTCCTGCTGAAAATCGTTGATGTATAAAGCGGGCTCGGCTCTGTAGACGCGGTTGAGGTCCTGGACCAGCCGCTGCATCCCCCGGTGCGGGCCGTATTGCAGCAAGTGCCAGTCGATACTGCCGTCATGGTTCCATTCGTCCCACTGCGCGATCTCATCGCCCATAAAAAGAAGCTTCTTGCCCGGATGGCCGTACATATACGAATACAACGCGCGCAGGTTGGCGTATTTCTGCCAGTCGTCGCCGGGCATTTTGCGCAAGAGCGAGCCTTTGCCGTGGACCACTTCATCGTGGGAGAGCGAAAGCATGAAATTCTCGGTGAAGGCGTAGATCATGCTGAAGGTCAGGTCGTTGTGATGATACTTGCGGTGGACGGGGTCTTTCTTGAAATATTCGAGCGTGTCGTGCATCCAGCCCATGTTCCATTTCATGCCGAAGCCCAGACCGCCGGCGGATGTCGGGCGCGAGACCATCGGCCAGGCGGTGGATTCCTCCGCCATCATCTGCACGTCGGGATAATTAGTGTAGACGACCGCGTTGAGCCTTTTGAGGAATTCAATGGCCTCCAGGTTTTCCCGGCCGCCGAACTCGTTGGGGATCCATTCGCCGTCTTTGCGCGAATAATCGAGATAGATCATCGAGGCGACCGCGTCCACGCGGATGCCGTCGATGTGGTATTTGTCGAACCAGAACAAAGCGCTGCTGATCAGGAAATTCTTCGTCTCGCGCCGGCCGTAGTTGTAGACGTAACTGCTCCAGTCGGGATGAAAACCTTTGCGCGGGTCGTCGTGTTCAAAAAGATGCGTGCCGTCAAAATACGCGAGGCCGTATTCATCGGAAGGAAAATGCGACGGCACCCAGTCGAAGATAACGCCGATCTCATTTTGATGAAGCCTGTCGATAAGATACATCAAGTCCTGCGGCGTGCCGTAACGGCTGGTCGGCGCGAAGTATCCGACCGTTTGATAACCCCACGACCCCTCGAACGGGAATGCCATCAAAGGCATAAATTCAACGTGGGTGAACCCCGTCTGTTTGACGTAAGCGATGAGTTCATCGGCCATTTCGCGGTAGGTCAACGACCGGCCGCCTTCCTCTGTCTTGCGCCGCCACGAACCGAAATGCAGTTCATACACGGCTAGAGGCGAGTGAAGATTATTGTGCTTATGGCGCTCGGTCATCCAGGCGCCGTCTTTCCAGACATAATCGGTGTCCCAGACGATCGAGCCGCTGCGCGGCGGGACCTCGCAATAGAACGCGAACGGGTCGCGCTTATCAACACGATAACCGTTCTGGCTGGACTCGATAAAAAACTTATAAACAGCTCCTTTACCGACCCCGGGGATAAAACCTTCCCAAATTCCGGAGCCATCCCAGCGCGCGGCCAGCGGGTGCGAATGCTTGTTCCAGCCGCTAAAATCCCCCATCACATAAACTCTATGCGCGTTGGGGGCCATCACGGCAAAGTACGTGCCCAAAACGCCGTGGCGGGTCATGATATGTGAACCTAATTTATCGTAAAGACGGAAATGGCTGCCTTCTTTATAGAGGTAGATGTCCTGCTCGGTGAACAAGCTGACATCGTGATAGACACTGGACTGCGGATGGGTGATCTTCCCGGTGACTTGACTTAAGGAAACCCCGGGGATGGCCTTGCGCCTTCCATGCCCCTCGTGCCTTTCGGCACCGTTCTTTTTCTTCATCTTCGTTTCCTTAGTTGCCGGCGGCACAACCGTTCTCCCGTCATTTTCCTCATTCCCTTTTTAAGAAGGAAATGACCTGCAAGAGAAAAGTACAATAACACCTATCTTATTATCTTGCAAGTAGTTTTATCGCGAATCAAAGAGACTATACCAAGTAGCCACGAAAGAGCGTGGCGAAGCCAAGGAAGGCGAGAAATCCCATGACATCGGTGATCGTCGTCAGAATAATATTGGAAGATTGGGCCGGGTCAAAGCCCAACGCCTTCATGGTCAACGGGATAAGCGCCCCGGCAAAACCCGCCACGGTCAGATTGACCAGCATGCCCAGCCCCACCACAAGCCCTAAAACCGGTTTCCCCTGCCACAAGATGGCAATGACCCCCGTAATCACTCCGATGATAAACCCGTTGATCAATCCGAGAAAAGCTTCCTTTAAAACCAGTTGTTTCGCGCGCGCCGGGGGAATTTCCCGCATAACGATCCCGCGCATCACGACCGCCAGGGATTGCGCGCCCGCGTTCCCGCCCTGTCCGGCCACAACCGGCAGATAAACCGCCAAAACGGTGATCTGGGCGATCAGGTCCTGGAAGAAAGAAACAACCGTCGCCGCCAGAAACGCGGTCATAAGGTTGACATGCAGCCAGGGCAACCGTGTGCGCAACGAAAACGAAACCGGAGAAAAGGCCCGTTCGTTCCCGCTGGCGCCGAACATCTTCTGGATATCTTCCGTGACCTCTTCCTGGACGTCCGAGATCAACTGCTCGGCCCGGATCACACCCAGCAGTTTATGCTCGTGGTCCACAACAGGGACGGCGAAATAATTTCTCCGGGAAAGCTCGTTGGCCACCTGTTCGCGGTCGAGAAAACAATTCACGCTAAAAACGTCCCGATGCATGATGGATTCCAGCAGCGTGTTGCCGTCGGCGATCAAAAGATCGCGCATACGTAACACACCGATCAGGCGTCCTTCCTTGTCGATGACGTAAATGTAGGAAGACTTGGAATTGTGATGGGCGAGGTAACGGATCTTCGAAACGGTGTCTTTGACTTTAAGGTCGCTGTGAAAGGCCACGAAATCCACGGTCATAATTTGCCCGGCGCTCTCGCGCGGATAGATCAAAAGCTCCTGGATCTCCCGCTTCTTTCTTTCCTCCAGAAGTTCCAGGAAATCCCGGCGCATCTCCTCGGGAAATTCATGGAAGATATTCGCGGCCTGGCGCACATCAAGATTATTGGCGATACGGACGAACAAACTGCGGGGCATTTTTTGCAGCAAAACCGCGGCGTAAGCGTCATCAAGATGCTTCATGGCCTCGCTGGTCATCCCCGAAGGAAGGGTCTTGAGGATCTCAACGGCGTCGCCGGGGTCCATCGCTTCCAGCGCGTGGGCGGCGCCGGCGGGGTCCCTCTCAAAATATTTCTCGGCGATGGGTAAAAAGGCGTTATTTTTCGGCATAGATTATTCGCTGCATTGGCGGGATTATTATAACGCTTCGCACCGCGGATGAATACAATTTATAGATAAAAAAGACGGCTTTGATGTCACCTGACATCAAAGCCGTCTTTTGGGGTATCGCCGGTAAATACTTACAGATCTTCCGATATGGCATTGGAAGACACCTCGTCTTCCGTGTAATCTTCCTGCATCTCGTCGTCGGGCAACAGTTCTTTGGAAATGAACCGCGCGGCCTTTTTACCATCCATCTCTTCATATAAAATTTCAACTTCTTCGCCGGCGGCTATCTCCGCGGCGGTTGCCGCCCCCTCAAGATGTGTTTGAGGATCGACCGTGTACGCGACTTCCTGGTCCATTTCCTGTTCGCTGTTATACTGGGAGATGACAATCTCTGTTTCCGAAGCTTTCACGACCGAACCAAAGGCCGCCTGAAGGTCCTTTGTCCCTTCGGTATCCTGGGCGTACGCGCTCAACGCGAAGCCACCCGCCAAAATGATCCCGAAACATACACGACTGATTGCTCTAAACACGTTCTCCTCCTTTTTTTGATAGAAGATTCAACAAGTTTCTATTATTACCAATTCCCTAGAGAATAGTCAACTAAAATCTTGAATCCCTGGGCAGCTTAATCAAACCTCCGTCTGGCGGCGGTGCTAAACTGTTTTCTTATTTCACTTTGCTGCGTGCGTATCGAGTCAACAACGGCACGGCTTTCACTGATCGCCCCCTTCCCCGGACTCACCACTCTTTTGAAGGCCGATGCCGCGGGTCGGCGCGGGATGAACCGGCGAGAGGCCCGGTCTCTCTCCTGGCGCGCGCGTGATCTCCGGGGAGAAGAAAATACTTTACGGACAAATCTCTGGTTCTTCTTTCCCCAAAGCTGTGCCCTCAACCGGCTGCCGCCGGAAACTCTGCGCAAGAAACTTCTTCTGGGTCTCAAACGCGCCAGCTGCATGACCTCTTCCGCCCGAGCGGAAAAAATT
Source organism: Candidatus Omnitrophota bacterium (assembly GCA_003522725.1). Lineage (GTDB taxonomy): Bacteria > Omnitrophota > Gorgyraeia > Zapsychrales > Zapsychraceae > UBA10015. The sequence goes on along the minus strand of DPIG01000040.1, from coordinate 7,718 downwards.
GACTGAAGCCCAAGGACAGAAATATCCCCCGCCAGAAAAAACAATATCAGGAAGAGTATTTTTAGTCCTTTCAAATTACAGTTCGACGCCGATGCCGTATTCATAGACCAGACGCCCGCCGTTATAGGCCGCCAGAGTCACCAAGGCGGCGGTCAAAAAAAGAAAGACAATGAAGACGAGCCGGGAATATTTCTGGAAACGTTTATGGACCAGTCCCAGCAATACCGCGCCGGCCCAGGAAACCCACAACGTCGCCAGAGCAAAATTCCGGTGCAAGTCGGCCACAGGATGCTTTAAATGTTCATGCTCGGCCTCCTCAAGCCCGGTCCAGACGGCAAAAGGCGCCAGGATACAGGCTAGCGCATAAAGATGTACGGCACTGCGATGGAAGGATTCTTTCTTAAACAAAAAAGATGCCGCTTCCATAAGAAGGGCGCTGACGAATAAGGCAACGGGGAAATGGACCAAGGCGGGATGAAGATGAATCTCCAGATATTCCATCGGGATTATCCTTTAAAAATCGTCGGCTACGGCATGATCTTTTGGATCTCTTTGAGAAGCTCTTCGAACTCGAAAGGTTTACTCAAAGCCTTGTATAACCGGCCGCCGACATTGACCTCAAGCTGCGTGCGCTCATCTTCCTTGGAAATAATGCCCGACATAAAAATAACCGGGACATGTCCGGTGGCCGGATCTTCGGCCAAAATGCGCACGGCATCGGAACCTTCCATATCGGGCAATACGATATCCATCAAAATCAGATCGGGTTTACTTTTGCGCGTCTTCTCGAGCGCCTCTTTCGCCGCCGACGCCCTCAAGACGGCGTAATTCTCGCCGGAGAGTTTCTTCTCCAGCCAATCCAGGACTTCCTTTTCATCATCAACGACCAGAATCGTCCTTACCTCACCCATAGCACCTTTACCTCCGTTTATCTTCCGATGGAAAAATTACATTTTTATTCTATCACCGCGTCTTCTTTTTGACTATGTTGTTTTTTCCAAAAACTTCGACCGCGGATGATGCCCTTTTCCCCGAATTTTGCCTTGATGGCATCCACGGCCCGGTGGATTTTCTCGCTCTTTTTGGAAACGACTTCCTCAAAAAGACTGTCGCGGACATACGGCTGGTGAAAATGGGAAACGCGCACGCCAATGAGGCGGTATTTCTTCCCGGGGACACAGGCCGCGCCGAGAAGCGATCTGCTTGTCGCATAGATCGTATCAAAAAAATTCGTCCGCTCCGGGAGCGTGACGTCGCGCGTGATCGTTTTAAAATCGCTAAAACGTAATTTCAGCGTCACAGTCTTCCCCTTGAGCCCATCCGAACGCAGGCGCCGTGAAACTTTCTCGCAAAGGATGGATAAGGCGGTGTCAAGCTGTTCCGGGTCGGCGGTATCTTCTTCGAAAGTATGTTCATGACTGACGGATTTAGCATCTCCTTCCGGCACCACAACGCGGGCGTCATGGCCGTTGGCCAGGTCCCGGAGATATTGGCCCCGTGCGCCCAAGCGTTCGCGTAACGATGATACCGGCCTTTGGGCCAGATCACCGATCGTTTGAACCCCCATCGCGACAAGCACTTTTTCGGTCTGTTCCCCGACCCCGAACATTTTGGAAACCGGCAAGGGCCATAAAAAAGAAAGCAAATTGCCGGGCGTTATTTCCAGCAGACCGTCGGGTTTCGCGTGCGCGGAAGCAATTTTCGCGGCCATTTTATTGGGGGCGATGCCGACCGTGGCCGTCAGGCACAGTTCCTCTTTAACACGCTCTTTGATCTTCGCGCCGATCTCAAGGGGCGTGCCGAAAAGGCGGACGCTGCCGGTGATATCCAGAAAGGCCTCATCGATGCTCAAGGGCTCGATCTCCGGCGTAAATTCATAAAGGATAGCGAACATCGCCCGCGAAACTTTTGAATATTTACGCATATCCACGGGGAGGAATACCGCTTCGGGACAACACCGGTAGGCGGCGGAGACGGGCATGGCGGAATGGATGCCGTAACGGCGGGCTTCATACGAACAGGTGGAAACGACCCCGCGGCCCCGGCCGCCTCTGGGATCAGCGCCGACGACGACCGGCTTGCCTTGAAGTCCGGGATCATCCCGCTGTTCGACGGCGGCGAAAAAAGCGTCCATGTCGATGTGGGCGATGACGCGTGGGGGCATAATTCTTCAAAAAGAAAAACGAATGTTCCGGATATCCGGGTAACCGGTTATCCGGATACCCGGAAACTTCTTATACAAATACACTGCCCCCTGGAAGAATCGAACTTCCATCCCAAGCTCCGGAGGCTTGTGCTTTATCCATTAAGCCAAGGGGGCGCTGAATTATATAGATCCGGAAGGTCAGCGCGGACTCTGCTGAATAATTTTCAGTAATTCCTGAGATGCTTCGTGAGGGCCCTGCCGCTCCCATCCCGCCAGCCCCAGGCGCGTGCGGATCTGCCCGACGGGAATACCCTGCTTGAAGAAGGCCTGGAAAAAATTGTGCGCGAGGGCCTCGTGGAGGTCCTTATACTGGACCGGGCCGAAGACGTTCGCGAAATACGTGTGGACGATGCCCGTGGTGGTGGTGGTCCCCTTGCTCATAACGGTCCCTTCACGGAAAACGCCCATGGCCTGCTCGGGGTCCGCGAAAAATTCGATGAGAGGATGATCCTCATCGATATCCTCATAATTGTTGGCGTATAAAATAAAATCGACCGGATGGCCCTTGATCACGTTCTGGAACGTCGTCACCGGCAGGATGATCCGGGCGTTGACCTGGTTGGGGCTCATGATGATGGCGCGGTCGATCTGTCCCAGGGCGTAACCCGGCGGCAGGTCATCGAGCCGCAAGAAGGCCCCGGTTTCCGTGCCGTAGCCGATCACCCCGGCGCGCGTCATCTCCAGCGACCCCATGTCGTCGGCGATCACAATCAGGTCCTCAATGCTCGTTTCTCCCAAATTACGCAGAGCTTCGAGCGTTTCGGACTTGCCCGCCCCTGTATCCCCGATAAAAAGGATCGTTTTGTCCCGGCCGCCCGCCTCTGCTGAAGCCGGGCCTTTAAGGCGGAGCCGGACAAAAGCGCCGTGAAAAGGAAGCTTCCCTCTTTTCATCATGATGATATTGTGCAGCGTCAAGACCATTTTCTTAAGGTAACCGAAATAGCCGAACTCGTCGCGGCCCGGGACGGCCCCCACCAGGATCCCGTTTTTCTCATCATCATAAAACACGGTCGGGAAAGGCCCGAATTCGTTGAGGATACCCTCGGGGACGCCGAAGGCGTACACGGCGTCGGGCTTGCGGGCCAGGTCTTCGTCTTCGGCCATCTCAAAAAGGTTGCACAGCGAATGCCCCAGCTCGGCAAAACGGTTATGGAAATAGATCAAAATGACCAGCGGCCCGACTTTCGCCGGATAACACAGCCATTCCCCGGCTTTAAGGTCAAAAAGCTCCAGAGGGTTCTTCCGCACCCTCTCAAATTTTCCCGTGCGTTTGTTCATCGGCGGGTTGAGGATCAAAGGCGGATAGATCAGGATCTGGCGGATGACGGGCACCGCGTTGAGCTTTTTATAAACCGGCGCTGGGAACGGGACCTCTTTGAGCGCGGTAATCGAGGACACCTCCGCCCCTGCGGCCACCTGCCGGTAAATGCGCGGGTGAATGCCGGTGACGTTTTCCTGGATGTCGCGGTACATCCCGCGGAGCAAATCCGTCAACTGCCCGATGGTCGCGTTAAACGTCCGGTAGGGTTTTTGGTCCCAGGCCTGGCCGTTGTCGTTGGCGATAAGGAACCGGTCGAAACTGCGCCAATAATTATAAACATATTCGATGAATTCGTTAAATAAAGCGGGGTCTTCCAGGAATTGCTCCGCCCCGGCGACAGCCTTCCCGGTCGAGCGGATAGGCGTATGGACCAGGGTCCCCAGCGTTTTGATGAACAGATCGACGGTCTCGCCGGTGACCGGACGGCGCTCAAAGATACCCAAAAGAAAGGAATTTCTCTTTACAAGCTTTTCGATGGCGCGTTCCAGGATCGCGCGGAAAAGAGGACTGGCAAGGACCTCGCCGGGTGTCTCGCAGACGCGGTCCTGCAGCTTGATGATGATTTTATCCCGGGATATTTCGAATGGTTCGGTGTTCATCATTTTGTATTGACATCGGTATCCGAAAATCTAAAGTATACCCCAAAAAACCCGCGTGTCAACATCCTTCCCGGACTGCCGGCCTCACGTCTGGGCGTTGCGCAGACTGCTGCGGTCAATGCCGGGAATCGAACGCAGGCGGACCATACTGAAGAACAGATCCAGGCTTTTGATGTGTTCCACATGGCGCACCTCTTTGAGCATCCGCGGCATGATCCAGGCCGCCGCGAGGCGCAACATGGCGGAGATGAAAAACAGCATCAGGATTTTATGACCAAACAAAGGCGGCAGGTACCGAACCATAAACCCGCCTAAAAGCGCCCCGCAGGCAAGCGCGAAGCCGTTGACGACGTTAAAATAAGCGATGCAACGGGTGCGTTTCTGCGGGCTGGCCGCGTCGTAGATAAAATTCGCCGCGCACAGGTTGAATCCGGCCCAAAGAAATCCAGAGAACATCTCCACCATCAATAAATACCACGGCGTCTGGTCGACGACCCACAAAAGCGGGATCAAAGGGAAACATTTGGAGGTCAACCGCAGGACTTTCAGGCTGCCGACTTGGTCCGCGTGCCGGCCCCAGCGGCGGACCGTCAGATACAGCGTCAACGGGGCGGCAATAGTGACCATCGCGTAAAGAAAATAATTGAACGACAGGTCTTGAAGCATGAACACGGCGAAATACGGCGCGGCCAGATTCACGGAAAAATTCATGGCCGACACGAACAGGACGAACTTGGCAAAATTGCTTTTCTTGAGGCGCAGAAAAAACTGCAGGAAAGAAAAAACGTCTTCTTTGTTGTAGGTCGATTGGGGCTCGGCCATCCTTTGCAGGGACAGAAACGAGAACAGCCGGCTTAAGAGCCCGAGGCCGAACAAAAGGCAAAAGCCGTACAAAAGATTTCTTTGTTCCATGCGGTGCAGGATCAGCCCGCCGGCGATCATGCCCGCGACGCCAAGTAACCCGAGGTTCCGGCTCCGCCACCCGAAATATTCCCCGCGCTTGTTTTCCCCCACCAGGTCGCAGAGAAAACTCGCCCATGCCGGCTGGAAAAACGTCCCCGCGGCGACAAACAGCACGGCCAGGACGATGAATATCCAGTAATGCATCCGCCCCGCGATGGTCAGCGCGACGATGACCGACAAGGCGGCCAGCTGGACGATGATAAAAACGCTGACCATCTTCTTGCGCGACTTGAACCTTTCCACGATCTCCGCGCTGAAGAGCTGGATCAAGGAAGAAAACAAATTCAGCGCGCCGTTGAGGATCCCGACATGGCGCGCGGTGGCCCCCAGGAAAAGGATGAACGGCGTGAAGAATTCCTGGGTGAAGCCCGTCGTCAAAACCCCGAAGGCACCCTTGTAAAGGGAGATATCCAGACTCTTCTTTTTCGCGGCGGCGTCCATGATCTAATCTTTCATCCCCCGACCAGGCGAGGCAGCGTCAAGAAGTCGCTGGGCCCTTTTGATGGCCGCGTCAAAGTCAGGCTGAATGTTCTCCCGTCCGATCTGTTGATCCAATCCCGCGGAACGGATCACCCTTTTGGGCTGGGTATTGACCTCGGATAAAATGACGACCGTTCCCTCCCTGCGGCTTTTAGTGAAAACATCCTCGAGCGCCCGCAGCCCCGTCGCGTCCATGACAGGGACGTGTTTCATCCGCAGGATCAAAACCTTATACTTGCGCTGGACATCGCGCAGGATAGTCTTGAACCGGTCGGCCGCGCCGAAGAAAAAAGGCCCATTGATCTCAAAGACCTCAACTCCGGCAGGTATGCGAGACCCCGATTCCGCCGCCGCGCCGTCCTCTTCCGCGATTTCATCCTTAAGGTCGGTAAAACCGATCTCCGTGACCAGGATCATGCGCCGCATGAACAACAACGCCGCCAGCACAACGCCGATCTCGATGGCGGCAACCAGATCAACGAAGGTTGTCAGAAAGAAAGTGGTCAGCAAGACCAGCACGTCACTTTTAGGGCTGCGGAACAGCTTGACGAACACCTGCCATTCGCTCATGTTGTAGGCGACCGCGATGAGGACCCCGGAGAGCGCCGCCATCGGGATCAACCCCGCCCACTTGGCGAAGGCCAACATGATGACCAAAAGCGTCAGGGCGTGAATGATCCCGGCCACCGGCGTGCGTCCGCCGCTCTTGATGTTCGTAGCCGTGCGGGCGATCGCTCCTGTCGCCGGGATACCTCCAAAAAGGACCGAGCCGATATTCGCCGCTCCTTGCGCGATGAGTTCCATATTCGGCCGGTGACGGAACCCTGTCATCCCGTCGGCTACGACCGCGGAAAGAAGCGACTCAATACCCGCAAGGAACGCAATCGCTGTCGCCGGCTTGATAAGTTCAGTGACCAGCTGAAGGTCGAAGACCGGGAAAGAAAACCGCGGAAGAGCGTGCGGCACTTCGCCGAAACGGCTCGCCACAGTTTCAACAGGCAGATGAAAAACTTCCACGATGACAGCGGTTAAAATGATCGCGGCAACGGATCCTGGAACCCATCGTACAAACCGCGACCAGAATACGATCAACAGGACGGTCAAAAGACTGATCCCCACGGCCCAGAAATTAATAGTAGGCAGCTGCTCAACGATCATCCTGATCTTCCCCGGAAAATCGGCAGGCAGGACCGGCCCGGCGAGTCCCAGGAAATCTTTAAACTGCGACGTAAAAATGATAACGGCGATCCCGCTGGTAAAACCGATGGTGACCGGGTAAGGGATATATTCGATGACACGCCCAAAACGGGCCAACCCCATCAGGACAAGAATGACACCCGCCATGAGAGTCGCCGTCGCCAGGCCGTCATACCCGTATTTTTGCATGATGCCGTAGACGATGACGATGAACGCGCCCGTCGGCCCTCCGATCTGGACGCGGCTGCCGCTCAAACAGGAGATGATGAACCCCGCGACCACCGCCGTGTACAACCCCTGCTCGGGCTTGACCCCGGAGGCGATCGCGAACGCTATGGCCAGCGGCAAGGCCACGATCCCGACGATGACCCCGGCGATCAAATCGGGGACAAATTTCTTTACCGAATACCCTTCCTTGAGAACCGTTATCAATTTTGGTTTAAGTTTATTGCGGCCCATAATTGGCGCTCCCCATTCATCGATACAAAATCAGAAAAAGACCAACCCCGGCCAAATATCCGATCAACGCGGGAAATGATATCCTCTTTAAATACCAGCTAAAGCTTATTTTCTCCATCCCCATCACGACCACCCCGGCCGCGGAACCGATGATCAAAAGACTCCCGCCGGTCCCGACGCAATACGCGGCCATTTCCCATAATTTGCTGTCAACGGGATATCTCGACAAATCGTACATCCCCATCAACGCCGCTGTGAGCGGCACATTGTCGATGATCGCGGAAGCGACCCCCATGGTGGACACAATAATCTCTTTACTGCCGATATATTGGTCCATCCATAACGTCAAACTATCCAATATCCCCGCCGCCTGGAGAGCCGCGACCGCCAAAAGGATCCCCAGGAAGAACAGAACACTGGAAATATCCACTCTGGTTAAGATGTGCGGGACCCTCAAGAAATGCCGTTGCTGATGGATCAAATCCGTAAAAAC
>DPIG01000046.1 GCA_003522725.1 Candidatus Omnitrophota bacterium | reverse complement strand
TCGCGCTTCCAATCTCAACGGCGAGCTGGGCCAGCCTGGTCAAATCAAGATTGCCCGGATTGAGCCATGGATTATTGACCAGAGAAACCAGATCAATGACAATTTCCCGCGTTACTATGCTTAACCCTTCGCTATGGGCAGGCAAAGTACCTGTATAAGCCTGCACCGTATCAAAAGCCTGCCATTGCCGGTCGCGCAAGGTCACCATGAATTTCTCGCCGCCATGACCACCTCTCGCCGTCACAATCAGATAACGCGTCGACGAGATATCCATCGGTATCTTAAAGTCAATGCCCATACTGCCCCAGCCGATAGAACCGCTATTGCTGACCGTGGCCGTAAGGCCCTCTTCCGTACGGTCCGTCGTGCCGGTTGCCGCGCCGAAGAATTGCGGACCATTGCTGTTGTAAACGCTCAAGGCCAAGCTATCTCGTTGCGGCAGGGTTAAATCAAGCACGCGGTCAATACCCATCGGGTTATATCCCAGTTTATTAAAGACCGTCCAGGCAGTGCTGGCGACAGAGATGGCCGGCCGGCCGTCGGGACCGTTGGAAGGCGTGGGGATCTGCTCCGCATCACCGGGGAACCGGATGACAGCGCCCTGGCTGGCGTAAGGAATGGCCCTGGCGCCGTTTGAATAAACTTGTGCGGATCTCTCGATCTCGTTTTGATAGAACGTGCTCTTGCCCGGATCTCCCGCGACAGTATAGGTCAGCCCCATCTGGCCCATGCCTTCAAACCAGGCGACCGCCGGGCGGGCTGAAGTGTTAGTAAAATCGAATCCGGAAACAACGATCTGTGTCCCGGCGACACCGGTTGTGACGCCAAAGGCCTCTTCGGTCTTCTTAATCAATGCCTCGACATCCACACCGAAATACTGCCGGAGTTCTTCAGCACCAAAAGCCAGGACCAGGAATGTCGTTGTATCCAGGGCCTTGGTCGTATCTTCAACGCCTTGGCTGACGCCGCGGTTGAAAAGACCAGCCGTATGGCTATACCTGGCTTTGATCCAGCTTTTTACGTTCACCAGTTCTGTCTTGAACAACGTTGCATTCGTCGCCGACAAAACAGCTTCATGCGTCAATAATTTCTGTAAAAGCGCGGCGTAATCGATGTTATGTTCAGTCGCAAAAACATCCGTCCACGGGAACTGATCATCTTCCGGCCCCATGGCGACCCCGCCATCGATATGACGAATATCGTAGGCCGCCCAGCGGGCAATCTCTACGGCAAAATCGAGATATTTAGCGTCGGCGGCCCCCTCATCAAGAGCCAAGGCGGCCATGGCTATCCAGATACTGGGGCCGGTATGCACCCGGCTGGGAGCGGCATGACTAAAAAAAACTTTGGCCAGACCGGGCATTCCGGTATCTGTTTTATAGAAATTGGCAAACCCCCGCGGGTCTTGCTGCCATTTCTTGATGAAAAACGCCATGACCTCCCCGGCCTTCGGCGACTCTTGACCAAGGATAAAGGAAATAATCATCAACGCCTGGTCGTACGTGGCCCCCTGATCCTTGATCGCGGCGTCCAGGGTGTTACCGAAGCTTTCGCCCACAAATGTCGCTGGATTCTGTTGCCCCAATATCCACCGGAGCATGGCCTGGACAGGCGTGAGCGGCTCCGGTTCCGGTTGCGGCGGTGTCGGATTCTTCGGTCCCGGCCCGCAGCCGAACAACTTCTCCAGGACGGGAAGGCTCAACCCGAAGGCCGTCCACTTCAAAAATGTCCGGCGTGTCAAAGTCTGCTTCACCGGCGAGGAAGCCCTCCTGACAGTAACTTCTTCAACACCTTCGACCTTCCTCAAGTCTTTTTCGAGCGCCTCACCGTCGATCAGGCACCCGAATTTAAGGGTCAACGCCAGATAGACCGTGGCTGCGGATTCCGGGATCTCTTTCGCCGGCACATGGGAGGTATCCAGCCGCTCAATAGTCCCGTAATGTTTCGCGAGGACCGCGGAGACGTCCTTGACCAGGTCCGTCCCTTCAACGGCTTTGATAACGGCGACCCTCGCTTTTTCCTTCTCATAATAACGCGTGAGTTCCGCGATATTCACAAGTCCCGCGCCAAGGCCGGCATACAACTCACGGCTGTCCAGAAATTCTTTGATCTTCGCGAACGCCTCGATGAAAGGATAACAACCCTTGGCCGCGATATCCAACCGCTCGGCGATCTCCTCAAGCACAAATTTTTTGCCCTTTTCCACCCAGATATCCATCTTGTCTTCCAGCATATCCCCGATGATCAGCCGCGCGCGCGGCAGAAGGATCCTGCCCGCCATTTTCTCATAAACCTCCCAACCAACAGGGTCCGCGTCCGTGTTGAGCATGAGGACAGCGCCTGCGCGCAGCGGCTCTGTTTCCCCCCATGGGGATCGGGCCATCTCCCTGGGTATCTCCTCGCCGATCTTGCCGACTTTGATGCTGAAAAAGCCGCGATAATCCGCCGACAATTCGTTCAGCGCCGGAAGCGCGGCGAGGTCAAGGGCAAAAGAACCCAGGGGCAGGTCTATCACCCGCATTTTTCTCCGGCCCAGGATGTCCGTGGTCAGATACATCACAAAAACTTTATCCTGAAGAGACTCATAAAGGCACCGGTAATTCTCCTGGAAATCGACGCCGAGCTCGATATCGTCCGATTCGAAAACCTGTTCTGCGCCGATCACCTCAAGCCCAACGGCCTTGTAAATCCAGTGGGCCTTGGGCACAGGCAAGAACTTTTCTTTCTGCAAACCGGAGACATACTTGCCCCACTCCCCGGGGCGCATCACCATGATTTCATAAGCCAGCGGGATCAATCCGCCCTCGAATTGCTTCCCGAAATAGATATGGTACGCCTCATATCCTTTTTTCCACTTGTCCTTTATCTCCCGGCGAAAAGGAATCTTTTGATGATCCAGCCAAGAATAAATAAGGCCCAAGGCCCCCTCAACGTCCTCGGCAATGACACATACGCCGATCACATCATCGATTTCCTCGAATGCCCTAATCTCGGGCCTTCGGCGGGAATGCACCTTTTCATAACGGCTGAAGATCGTCTTCCTCCGTCCTTCGACCTTGGCATTGATTCCGTTTTGTTCGAACATGGGAATGATCTCTTGCTTGATCCTTTCAAGCTCCTGGTTCATCTCGCTGTCGGAAAGCCCCCAGGTCTCTTCCTGCGCTTCTGACGTGCGCTGATATCCCTCC
>DPIG01000042.1 GCA_003522725.1 Candidatus Omnitrophota bacterium | reverse complement strand
TCCGGCTGACGTCTCAAACCATGCCAAACACAAACTCACTCAACAATTCGAATCCCTTAACCCTTTTGAACTCAAAAAAATTATCAACAAAAAGATCGAAAAAATCTTACAACTTGCTTCTTGATAACTCTTATGCTAAAAATCTCTCCGGGTAACATTCTTTAATGAGTCAACGGGTTCCCGTTAACTCTTCCCGGCTTCGGGATTCGCTTTTACCTTCGCGAGCCTGGGGGTCGGCTGGCCGCCGTGCACGTGCCGGTTGTATTCCTTGCGCACGACGCTGGTCAGCCTGGAAACATGGATGGGCTTGGCAAAAGCGCGGTAGTCGCGCCCGGCAACGGAAATGGTTTCATATCCTTTGTCTTTTTCCGCCGAAAGGGTGTTGGTGACGAAAATAACGGGGATACCCCGCGTTTTTTCATGATTGTTGATCCTCTCAACGACAACTTTGCCATCGATATCCGGAAGGATAATATCCATGAGGATGATGTCCGGCGCGCTCCCGGCAACGCTTTTTAAACATTCCTCGCCGCTATAGGCCTCTTGCACCTCGTAGCCCGCGTTCTCAAGGATGCGCCGGTACAATCTTTGCGTTACCGGATTGTCATCGACCACCAGAATTTTTTTGCGCGTTTTGGCCATAAACTCCCCTTATTATTCTTAATGTTCACTCCCGAACTCCAACAATATTAACACCATTCATGTCAATAATCAATGTCTTGGCATCTTTTGGGAGATTGTCGGATGTGCTATGGTAAATATTGTGATAAAAATGCCGGTACAGCGGTTCCATGCCCATTTCCCGCAAGGCACATTTTAAAATCCAGGGGATATTGTGGGGATACGCGGTCGCCGGCACGCCAAATTCGTCGTACCTTCGGACAGCCTGGTACGTCCTGGGATCAGGGAAAATAAAAACAATACGCCGGAACCGGTCAAGGTCCGGACGGCGCAACCGATCTTTGACGAATGTCAACTCTTTCGAGCTCGGAAGAATCCGGTACTGAAGCATATTGGTGCGTGCCTGCAAAACGCCATAAACGGTCATCCACATCATGATAGAAATAACGGCATACCCTTTTACGGTCTTGGGGAACAACGTTACTATGTTCATCGTCGCCCATAAAATTATCAAAAAAATCATCGGTGTCAACGCCAAAGAACATCGGTAAAACGCCGCATACCCGGTGGTCAACAAATTTGGCGAGAAGCTTAACAATACGAGAAATAATATAATGAATACAGGGATGCCCGATTTCTTCCAAATCATTCTCGAATCATCCATGAGTTTGCGGTCCCGCAAGATCCGAAACACGTTAATCAGAACACCTGATCCTATGATGATAAGAACAAAAAGAGTGACGTGTAATTTCGGAAAAATATTCCATAAATTCATAGCATTACTCAACGGCTCGCGCACAAACCATGACATTTTCTGACCATAATCGGAAGCGAGGACATACGGACTATAAAGCATATTTGTTGCTTTTTCCAAAGGTTGTTGCAATGACTTAACCGTAACATAATAAACTTCCATTGCCAGAAATCCGATGCCGCTCAACAGCAAGATGCGCCTGTCGGATAACGTGAAAATCGTCCATCGTTCAGCGAATATAAGCAACGCGAATAAAAACCAATAAAACATCGCCCCCGGTGGATAGGTCATAATGGCCGCGACCAAAGACAAGACCGCTAAAACGCTATAGCCCATGCCTCCGGAATGATTTAAGGCCTTGCGCGCCCAATAAAAGGCCAACGACGAGAAAATCAACGCCACGGCCTTAACGGCACTAGACGCCCACATGACCATCACCTGAAACGGAGGCAATGTCAACAGACAAACCGTCGCCAATAGCGCATAAAAAAAATTCTGAGAGTATTTATACAAAAGGCCCACGCAACTGACCCCGCAAACGGCCAATATGACAACACTCAAAAAACGCAATCGATTGAGATCTTCAACCGAACGAACCGACCAACCGGCTAAAACATCAAAGACAGCCAACACATACCGGCCGTTGGAAAGTTCCCACTCAAAAAAGGGATGAACTCTGAATTCCTCCTTGTCGTACACAAAATAACTATAGTCATCATGATGAGCATAATAGCTCGTGTAGGCGGGGGCATAAATGGCTGAAAGAAGAATGAGCATGATTAAAAATACAAAAATCGGGGATTGGAACAAAGAGACTTTCATTTGTTCGTAACCTTTTTTAACGTTTAATATCACGTGCCAGGATTCAGTGGATCTCCAGCACCACGCGGTAGCGCGCTTCATTGCGCCGCACCTTGTCGAGGGCGGCGTTGACCTGGGCCAGCGGGAAGACCTCCGTTTGGGCCCCGATATGATGACGCGCGGCAAAATCCAGCATGTCTTTGATCATCCGGCGGCTGCCGATCACGCTGGCAACGACACCTTTCTGGCCGGAAATGATCGCGCCTGAGGGGATCTCCAGCGGCTCATTGACGGCGCCCACAACGATAATCCGGCCGTTGGGCCGCAACATCGCCAGATACGCCGGCCAGTCCAGCTTCACGTAAGAGGTGATCAAAATAAAATCAAAAAACCGGGTCAATTTCGCCAAATCATCTTCGCGCGTACTGCCGACAAAACGGTGGGCGCCGAAACGCCGAGCTTCTTTTTCTTTATCAGGGCTGTGAGAGAATGCTGTCACGTCATATCCCATGGCGCGGGCAAATTGCAACGCCAGATGCCCGAGGCCGCCGATGCCAACGACCCCGATTTTCTGGCCGCGCTTGACCAGACGCCGCAATGGCGAATAGACCGTCACGCCGCCGCACAAAAGCGGCGCCGCGTTTTCCGGACGCAACGCCTTGGGGACAGGAAACGCGAAGCGGCTGTCCACAACGACCTTTTGAGCGAACCCGCCGTAATGCCCGAGCGCGGTCGCCACGTCATTGGGACACAAATTTTCTTCCGCGCGTTTGCACCACTCACAATGCCCGCAGCTGCCGGCCTGCCAACCGACGCCGACACGCTCTCCGGATTTTAAACCCCGGACCCGTGCCCCTGTTCTCTCCACGGTACCGATGATCTCGTGTCCGGGGACCAGCGGATACTGACTGACCTGCCAGTCATTATCGATCAAATGGATATCGCTGTGGCAGATGCCGCAATGGGAGATCTTGATCAAGACTTCCATCGGGCCAAGCCGCCGGGGTTCGGGATAGCTGAAGGGACGCAATTTTTCTTTGGCCCCGTAGGCCGCGTAACATTCAATGGTCATCTTTTAATTTCTTGCCGAGGATATAATACGGCGTATCGTGTCCCAAAACGTATTTGAGATAACCGCGGCGGGAACTGTACAACACCTTGAACCCAAGTTTTATGAAAAGATCTTTGGCCTGTTCCGACATGGTCCCGATATGCGCGCCCTGGACCCCTTTGCCGCGCAAAAAAGACAAATTGCGTTCCACCAAGGCGGTGCCGATCCCTTTACCGCGAAAACCATCCAAAATGTTCAGATGAAAAATGGCCGGGAATTGATGGTCGAAACGAACACGGATGAATTCCCCCCGGCAAAAACCCAAGAAATAATTCCAGAGAAACAGCAAATTCTTCTTCCGAAAGATTATCCCTTGAACAACAGCATCCCGAAAAATCCGCGGCAGAATGTCCAAGGCCATCACTTTTTCCATCATCTTGACGTCATCAGTGCCCAGAAGATACCCAACGACCTTGCCGTTTTCCTCGGCGACAAAACACGATCCCGGCACATGATCGGTAAAATAAACCGTCAGCGCGTCTTCAACAGCGTCCCGCGCGTCTAAAAAGTCATGCGCCCGGCTCTCCAGGGATGTCTTGTAGCTTATTTCACGGACGGCGCCGCGGTCCGCCGGACGGTATTCCCGGATCATCATTGTTGTTTCTTGATCATTTTCTTAAGCTGGTCCAGAGAATCCTCCAGCGAAGGATCCCGGGGTTTTTTCTTCGTCAAGATATCTTCTATTTTCTCTATTTTGGTCATGAAATGCTCCGCGCCGGGATCCTGCGCGTATTCCCCTTTGCCCAGGACTTTGCGGATCATCTCCAACAATGCCCGCGGTTCGACCGGTTTGATCAAGAAATTATAAACTTCGACCAGTCTGAGAAGTTCGGCCATTTCCCCGCGGCCGGTCAAGATAATCACAGGGACAGATTTCAGACGAGTATCCTGATGCAAAGCCTGGACCAGGGCATAGCCGTCCATTTGCGGCATGGTGATATCGGAGATGATCAACTGGGGCGTATTGGAGCGCAGATATACCAGGGCGTCATGGCCATTAGCGGCGGCCGTCACGTCCGTGAACCCGTTCTGGGCAAGAAAGTCATGCAGGGCAAGACGTATGCCGGGGTCGTCGTCGACAATCAGAATTTTAATGGGTTCTGCCATGGGAAAAAATGGGTCTAATGCCTTTCGAGTTCGGTCTTGATGATCATCATCACTTCGAGGTTGTTGCTGGAGATAACGACACTGCGGTTGACGGCGGCACTCGCGTCCACGCTGCCGTAGATAAGGGTCAGGTCGATGCCCGCCTCGGCGATCTTGTCGGTGACCTTCTGCAGGGCCCCGGGCTGGTTATCAATGGATAAAAGGATGACTTCTTCTTCCTGGATGTCGTAGCCTTTGGCGGCCAACAGCCGCTTGGCCTCGTTGTTGTCATCAGTGACGAACATAACGGCCACATTGCTGCCTATCGAATAAGCGCACAGCGCCACCAGGTTGATTTCCGACCTGGAAATAACCCGGGTGATCTGGGCCAGCATACCGATCTCGTTATCGCCGCGAACCATCAACTGCCGGGCCAATTCTGCCTTGATCATAAATCCTCCTGGAGCTGAAAACACCCGTCACGGAATTTACCGCATCGGATTTCTATTATAAGTGAGGGGTCGGGGTATTTTTTCGACATTCGTCCCCTCATCCTGACGAGCGAAGCGAGGAAGGATCTCATGAGATCCTTCGTCACTGCGTTCCTCAGGATGATCTCCCGGGGGAGTGAAACTCCCCCGGGAGATCATTATAAGTATAACATTTATCTGGCACGAAGACTTTTTGAAGAATTTCAGGGACCGGCTTGGTCACGGACAGAGACAAACCCCATGGGGCGGCGCGTGGCCGGGTCAATAACGACGGAAGTCATTTTCTGACGCTCTTCTTGAGAACACTCATCCTGATGCCGGACAACCAGCTTCCAGGCCGGCTTTGAGCGGTTATGAACTTTGGAAACCGGTTCCTGACCGAGAAAACATCCTTTCGTGTAAGAAACAAGCCCCTCGTCATTGAGGTTGAGCAAAAATTCATCCGTGTAATCGACCCCCTGCAAAGGAATATTATTTTGGAGGCGGAATAACGTGAATTCCTCATCAGAAACCTGGGCAGGCATGAGCGCCTGCGAAACAAGCAGCCTCCCCTTTCTTTGCGGAATGACCAAAGTCCCTGCCGGGACGGGCGCGCCGGTCTCCTCCAGATCAAAATACACGTACCGGTCCAGCTTTTCGACGCGCACCCCGCTCAAACGGATGTACTTTTCCAGATGCGCCCGCAAGGGCTCAACGAACGCCCGCTCGACGGCGATCACGAATTCATCGTCGCTGACGCGGTATTGGTCAAAGGTGGCCACGATGCGCCCGTGGATGTTCACAAAGGCGTTGCGGGGTTTATCCGGCGTGTTGCTCGTCAGACCGTTCAAAAACAAGGCGGCATTATTGTGGATGGCAAGGACCGTTCTGGAAAGCGGATATAATTTCATGCGGGGCGCTTAATCAAAATCTCTTTCAACAAGATATTCTTCGATGATCTCTTTGTGGTCAAAGGCGTAATCCAGCTGGAGCAGGTCCTCATAGCGGACGATTCTAAGCCCGGCCGCGTCATCGCCGGATCTGGGCTCTCCCTGCCCCTCGGCGACAAAAACGGTCGAAATCGTGTGAAAACGCGGGTCACGACCGGGCGCGGAATACGTGTGGAATTGCCGCAGGTCCACCAGATCCAGATTCGTTTCTTCCCTGGCCTCGCGCGCCGCCGCCTCCTCCAGGCTCTCGCCGTAATCGACGAACCCGCCGGGCAACGCCCAGCCATACGGAGGGTTCGAACGCTCGATGAGCACGATACCCTCGAGGGTTTCGATAATGATATCCACCGTCACGTAAGGGCCAAAGCCTAATTTGCGCACGACATGGTCGATATATCCGCGGACGGTGCGCTCAAAAACGGCAAATGTCTCTTCGTCATATAAACAGAATGTAACCTCGCGCAGCGTCGTGCCGGCATCCCGGGCGCACTTCATGATCTCCTGGGCCAGGATCTTGGCCGCGCCGACGGCCGGAAACCCTTCTTCGGCGCATCCCAGGGCCGGCAACGCCAGCGACCGGGCCTTTAATTCTTTCGCGCGTTGCAAGGCGTGAAAAACGGCGCCGCGCAAAATATCCTGATCGGTGCGGCCGTCCGCCATTTTCGTGACCGCGTGGATGACATACCGCGCCTTTAACCGGCCGGCCCTGGTGGAAACGGCCTTCCCCTCCTGGAGCGGACCTTTGCTGACAGCCTCCTCTTCGATCTCATCCCCGCCTTCTTTGCGGATGAATTCTCCGAGACCGCTGTCCATCTTCAATTGCCCGTCGGCAGGAATGATGACGGCATCCACGTCCAGCCGGGCGATATCTCCCCGGATGATCTTGACCTCTATATCACCGATGTTCATAACTGAAAGTTTTAAAACGTTACGACCTTGTCGCTTCCCTTAACGATCTCATACAGATCTTTCATGCTGGAAACGGGACACATCTGCGATTCTTGCTGGTCGCGTGATTTTATACACGTCCCGCAGGCAAGGATCTTTCCTCCCGCCGCCAGCAGCTTCCCGGCCTGTTCGCCAGCGTTGAATTTCTCCGTACTTGTCTGCTGATATTCTACGCCCTTTCCTATCAGGAACACCTTAACCTCGTCTTTTTGACCAAGACAGAAATTGGCGAAACGAAACGCATTCCAGCACGTTTCGGCGTCATTGCTCGAGATAATAATTCCTGTTTTCATCATCCCCGTCCTTTCTAAACGAGACCAACGCTTAAACTGATACCCAAAAGGATCAACGCCGTCCCTACTACTATCTGCACGGCCCGTAACGTCACTTTCTTCAATATCTCTTTTCCAAAAAAAGCGCCGGCAAAAGCGGAGATCGTGGCCGCCAGCACCAATCCGCCGGAATCGGCCAAAACCGTCGAATGAACGGAATAAAGACCTGCCCCGTAAACGATCAGTCTCCCGAAGTCCACCATCACCGCCAACACAACGTTCGTTCCAATAAACTCTTCCTTTTTAAGTCCCGCCCTGATGAGAAACACCGAACGCAACGCCCCTTGATTGCCGGACAACCCGCCGAAAAACCCGGACAGGATCCCCCCGAGGGCCATATACCTCCGGTCGATGGAGATCCTCGCAAACGCCGGGATAAGTTCGAGGCACGAGAAAAATACAATGAGCGATCCGACCATCAGTTTGATGACGGTGATCTCATGGACATCTCCGCCCAGCCGGTATGACGCGATGACCGGGACTGAAGAAACGTAGGTCAACAATGACGCCCCCCACAGAGCGGCGATGACGGCGGGGACGCCGAACCGGACGACAACGCTCTTATTTGCCGAACGCCCAACAAGCAGCAGCTTGAATAAATTGTTCGCCAGATGCACGATGGCTGCTGCCCCAACCGCGACGGGGACGGGGAAGAACATCGCCAACACCGGCATGAGGACCGTCCCCAGGCCGAACCCGGAAAAAAGCGTCAGGCCGGAGGCCATGAGCGCCGCCAGACAGACGACGAAATATTCCATCGTTATATTCTCCGGATAGCTCCCTGTTTGGTCAAAACGATCCCATAGTGATACGGCTTTAAATCATATTGAACAGGACCACTGAACCCGGCTTCCCGTGCCCACTGGATACATTGCTCCGGCTTCGGGCGGATGTCCATCGAAGGGCCACGGGGCGTAGCGGGGTCATAGTTCCAGTGGATGATGCCGAGCTTCCCCCCGCGCCGGAGGATCCGCCACGCCTCCCGGAGCAACGCTCCCGGATCCTCGATGTGAAGGATGTTAAACAACATGACGTAATCCACGCTCTCATTGTTCAACCCTGTTCCTTCGGCCACAAAATCACGCAACACGGCATTGACATTCTTCAACCCGGCTTTGCCCGCCGCTTCTTTTGTTTGCGCGACCATTTCCGCGTCAATGTCAATGGCATGCATGGCGCCTCGAATCATTTTCGCCGCGGGAATGGTGAACGTGCCGTAGCCGCATCCGAACTCCGCCGCGTCCGTGACATCCTTATCCAACCCCATGACGGCAAGTGTTTGCGCGGGATTAAAGAATCCCTCCCACATCTCTTTGTGCGGCATGCCGCTGTCTCTGCCCTTCACGTCTGCGCTATGTCCTTCGCCAGCTCCAACGCTTCTTTTTTGGTCTTGATTTTCCCCAAAACCTGTTGTTCCGTGACCTCCGTCAGGATCTTCCCGATCAAGGGCGATGGTTTCAAACGCAATTGCTTGATCAGATCATGCCCGTCGATCAAACGCACAAACGGTTTTTCCTTCTTTTTGTCGAAATACAGCTTCAACACATCCAGGCAGATCCGCTCATGATGCCTCTCATGGCGCGGCGTGCTCGAAGGCCCGCGGGTGGCGCGCTGGTCGGCCAAGGATAACAACAGGATGCCCGCCGCTTCCCGGCGCGCGTCGCGCAGATACCGGTAAATGGCCTTGTCGCTGGGCTTCTGGAAGTTGGACAAATACCCGGGACGCAGGTGCCAAAAAACCATGTCCTCAAGCGCGCGTCGCTCACCGGTCGAAAGCTTGAGCATTTTGGCGATATGCGTGACGATATTTTTTCCCACACGTTCATGCCCGTAGAAGGTCAGCTTGCCCTGACCGGCTTCTTTGCGCGTCTCGGGTTTCCCGATGTCATGCAGCAACGCGGCGAGCTTTAACAGCGCCCGGCGCGTCCGGTTTCCGCCCAGCGGCTCGTTAAGATATTCAACGGCATCGGCATTATTCTGCATCTCCCGGACAACGCCGTCAAATTGCGCCACCACTTCCAGCGAATGCGGCCAGACGTCCAAATGATGATAGGTCCCCTTTTGCGCGCAATGATACATCACCTTGACCTGCGGGATCACTTTATCCAGCAACCCGGCTTTGTCCATCGCCTTTAAGGTCACCGCGGCCCGTCCGCTCTCCAAAATCTTGAAAATTTCATCGCGAATGCGTTCATAGGAAACCCCACGTAATAAATTTTTCTCCCGGCGAATTTGGGCCAGCGTTTGAGGATCGATCTTGAAATCCAGCGTCGCGCTTAAGCTGAAGGCCCGCAAAAGACGCAAGGGATCGTCGCGAAACGCTTTAGCTGAAACCCGGCGGATGCGCCTGGCGCGCAGGTCTTTAAGCCCGCCTTGACCCTCCGCCAGGACATCTTCCAGCTTTGTCGAGCCGTCAAACTTCGCCAAGTCCGCCGACAACGTATTGATGGTAAAATCGCGTAGCGTCAGATCCTTCTGAAAATTTCGGGCGCGAAAGTCGGCGAAATCGAATGTCCAAATCTGTTTTGCCTTTTTTGATCCGCCAGAAATCTCCGATTTCTGGCGAGATCTCACCGAATTTCTTTTAGAAATTCGGTGGACGACCCGGGCGCAGCCACGTTCCTCATCCAGCACAACATACGCGCCTTTAACGCGGCGGGCAAACAAACGCGCAAAATCCAGGGCACCTTTCTCAACGGCGAAATCAAAGTCCCTGAACCGCGTAGGGTTCAGGGCCGCAGACCCCATGTGGTCTGCGGCCGTCATATAATCGCGCAAAAAGCCGCCGACCAAATGCACAGCAACCTTCCGGCGCCGGGCAATATCGCGGATCATTTGAAGTTGGGGGTAGTCTTTAAGGAAGGACATGTTGGGTAAAGCCGAAAAATGGTTATGGTTACGAGGCCCGTATCGGTAACGTCTTTCGGTTACGGCAAGTAAACTTAACCGTTACCCAATGACGAAACGGGCCTCGTTACCGTAACCGTTTATTTACTCGATCTTGGTAATCGCCGCTTTTTTGATCACGTCTTCTTCGACAAAGATCGCCGCGCTGGTGCGCACGGCCAGGGCAATGCCGTCGGACGGCCGCGCGTCGATAATCCTGGTCTGCCCGTCTTTGGTCTTGAATTCCAGCTTGGCATGGAAAGTGTTATTGACCATCTTGTCGATAATGAGGCGCTCGAGTTTCGCGTCTAACCCCCGGACCGTGGCGATCAACAGATCGTGTGTCATCGGCCGCGGCGGCTCCACCCCGGAGAGTTTCATCTTGATGCTGGAGGCCTCCAGGAACCCGATCACGATCGGGAGCTGACGCTCACCGTTTTTCTCCTTAAGGACGATGATCTGGTCTTGTCTTTTTTCGTCGATGATGATCTTGCTTAATTCTACTTGAATCATTTTGTAATTATCCTTTCAAGAGGCAGAGATGCAGGAAACAAGAAGCAAAGAAAGATATTTTTGTTTTGTTCCTTTTCTCTGGTTCTTGCTTCTTTGCTTCTTACTTCTTTTCCTTCTTAAGCATCCCCTGAAGTTCACTCATAAACTGGTTCACATCGCGAAACTGCCGGTAAACGGAAGCAAACCGCACATAGGCGACCTCATCCAGGGCGGCGAGTTTTTCCATGATCAATTCCCCGATCTCTTTGGAATTGACCTCGCGATCATATTTGCGCTGGATGGCCCGTTCGATCTCGCCGGTGATTTCCTCCATCTTGTCAACGCTCACGGGCCGCTTCTCGCAGGCTTTCATCAGCCCCGCGATGATCTTCTTGCGGTCGAAAGGCTGTCTCCGGCCGTCGCGCTTGACGACCAATAACGGCACCTGCTCGACGTATTCATACGTCGTAAACCTCTTCTCGCATTCGAGGCATTCCCGCCGGCGGCGAACCGACGTCCCGTCCGTATTCAGCCGGGAATCGATGACTTTTGTTTCCTGATAACCACAAGACGGACATTTCATAAATGAGTTCCAAACTTACGGAGGCTTCGCAGAAGACGACGTAAGTTTGCTGAACGAATTTATCCTGCGAAGCCAAACGCGAAAGCAATTTGGCGTAGCAGGATTACAAGTCCTTATATATCGGGAACTCGTCCGTCAGCTCGTGCACACCCGCTTTGACCTTGGCCAATTTCCCCTCGTTGTCCTTATAAACGATCGCCTGGTCGATCAACCCGGCGATTCTTTGCATCTGTTTTTCTTTCATCCCGCGGGTCGTGACCGCCGGCGTGCCGATGCGGATACCGCTGGTAACGACCGGCGGCTGTGGGTCAAAGGGAATCAAGTTTTTATTCACCGTGATGGATACTTTGTCAAGGACGGTTGCCGCTTCTTTGCCGGTGATACTCTTCGGACGCAGATCGACCATAAACAGATGGTTATCCGTCCCGCCGGCGACAATTCTATACCCGAGGTCCCCCATTTCTTTCGCGAACGCCTGGGCATTTTTGATGATCTGCCGTTGATACTGCTTGAAGTCCTTGCTCAAGGCTTCCTGAAAGGCCACCGCTTTAGCGGCGATGACATGCATCAGAGGCCCGCCCTGGATCCCGGGGAAGACGACGGAATTAATTCTCCTGGCGAATTGGTCGCGGCAGAGGATCATCCCGCCGCGCGGGCCGCGCAAGGTCTTGTGGGTCGTCGTCGTGACAAATTCGGCGTACGGCACCGGGCTCGGGTGCAGCCCCGCCGCCACCAGCCCCGCGATATGCGCCATATCGACAAATAATAACGCGCCCACCTTGTCACAGATCTGCCGGAACCTTTTGAAATCAATGGCGCGCGAATACGCTGAAGCGCCGCAAACGACCATCTTTGGTTTATGTTCCTTGGCCAGGGACTCGATCTCGTCGTAATCAAGCATTTCGGTTTTGGGGTTGACCTTATAACTGACAAAATTGTACGAACGCCCGGAGAAATTGATCTTCAGCCCGTGCGTCAGGTGTCCGCCGCAGGCCAGGTCCATAGCCAGGACGGTATCGTCGTATTCCAAAGCCGCCAGATACACGGCCATGTTCGCCTGCGATCCGGAATGCGGCTGGACGTTGACGTGTTCGGCGCCGAAAAGTTTCTTCGCACGCTCGATGGCCAGTTGTTCGGCCACGTCGACAAATTCACACCCGCCGTACCAGCGCGCGGCCGGATAACCCTCGGCGTATTTATTGGTCATCAAACATCCCTGGGCCTCCAGCACCGCCTCGGAGACGATATTCTCGGAGGCGATCAACTCCAGATTGTTCTGCTCGCGCTTGAGCTCATCGGCGATCGCCTTATAAATGGCGGGATCGGTTTCCTTTAAATGGTGCATGGTTTTCCTTCTTTCGATGGTTGAGGTCATTGCTCACACACGTTCCGGATAGCCGGATAACCGGTTACCCGGATATCCGGCAATTCTTCTCAATTTTCTGAATCTGCTTAAACCGCCTGTGGTGACGCCCGCCTTCGAACTCGGCGGCAAACCACGCGTCTAAAATCCCGGGGACGTCTTTCTCCTTGACGAACTTGGCGCCGAGCACAAGGATATTGGCGTTATTGTGCCGGCGCGAGAGCGCCGCGGCTTCGGCGTTATAACACAATGCCGCGTACGCGCCACGGACCTTGTTGGCCGCGATCGCCTGGCCGATGCCCGACATACAGACTAAAATTCCACGGCTCCCCTTGGTCCTGGCGACGGCGTGGGCGACGCGGCGAGCGACCTTGGGATAATCGCAAGCTTGAGTCTCATCGCAGGTACCCATATCTTCGACTGCGTAACCCCGGCGTCCCAACAGCTTGACGATCTTGTCTTTGAACGGAAACCCGCGGTGGTCCGCGCCAATATAGATTCTCAATTTCATATCTCCCCGTTCAATGTCACCTGTCACTCCCGACGCGTCATCTTCGATTACGGTCGGGACTCCGATCCCGACGCTCGTTTCTCTCGGTCGGGATTCCGATCTGAGCGAAGCGAACGGCGGAACCGAGGCTTAGCCGAGCGTCGGGGCAAGTCACCACGTCACATGTGACCTTGTGACTTTGTGACATTGTGACTTTCATACTAATCCAACGATCTTATGCATCGCTTCTTTGACGATCGCGAAGCATTCCTTATAGGCAAAATGCGGCTGGCCGATGGGGTCCGGCACGTCGACTTCGATCTGGTATCCCGAGGGCGTATCGATAAATTCCCTCAACAAATAAATTCTTTTTTCCACCTCTGGCACGCGGTCCAAGACCTGCTGGCGGTGGGCGCGCGTCATCACGATGATCAGATCGGATTTTTTCAACAGGATCGTGTTGATCGACCGGGACAAATGGTGCGCGGCGTCGATCCCGGCTTCTTTCAAAACGGAAATCGTCTCCGAACTCGCCGTTGTCTGCAGAAAAACCCCCGTCCCGGCCGAGGCGACCTCCACGTCCTGGCGTCCGGCGATCATGCTTTTTAAAAGATATTCCGCCATGACCGAACGGCAACTGTTTCCCGTGCAGACGAACAGGATGACCTTTTTCTTCACGACCCGGTCGATATCTTCCTGTTTGATAACGCCGTCGCGCAGGACCTTCGGAGTTCCGTGCGCCAGGTCGACAACAGAAGAGCCGATGCCAAGCTTCGCCCCTCCGCCGTCGATGGCGACATCGACCAAGCCGTCTAAATCCCTTAACGCTTCCTGACAGGTTGTCGGCGCCGGGTTGCCTTCAAAATTCGCCGACGGCGCCGCGATCGTGCACTGGGCGTCCTGCACGAGCCGCAAGGCGATCGGATGGTCAGGGATGCGCACGCCGATCGTTTGTCCATCCTGCTTGCCCGGCACCACGACCGTCAAAGGCCCCGGCCAATAGGTGTCGATCAGCTTGTATAAAGCCGGGTCCGTGGACGACGTGTAATTGGATATCAGCCCTACCTGGGAGATCAGGATAGAGAACGGCTTATCCGGCGCGCGTTTTTTGGCCTCCCGCAGACGCTTCATCGCCGCGTCATTGGCCAGATTCGCGCCCACGCCGTAAACCGTCTCCGTCGGAAAAATAACCAGGCCGCCTTTACGGATGACGTTCGCGCAATAGGCTATTTTTCTGGGGTCCGGAAACTGCGGATGAAGTTCTATGATCTCGGTTTTCAATCCCGTTTATCCGTCAGCTTTGTATCAAGGATTTTACGCCGTTGTTGCTCTTTGAATTGCGCCAGCTTTTCCACGATCCCCTTATCCCGCAACGCGATGATGCGTAAAGCAAACAAAGCGGCGTTTTTCGCGCCCGCCTTCCCGACGGCCATGGCGGCGACCGGGACACCCGGCGGCATCTGGACCGTGGACAAAAGAGCGTCCATGCCATTGAGCGGCGAAGAATCAATGGGGACACCGATGACCGGGATATCCGTGTGGGCGGACACGACACCCGCTAAAGCCGCGGAAACCCCCGCCCCGCAAATGACCGCCTGAAAACCCTTCGCCTGCAATTGTTCGGCATATTCAGTCGTTTCCTTGGGAGTACGATGGGCGGACAAGACCTTGATCTCATACCCGACGCCGAAATCCTTCAAAATATTGGCCGCTTCTTCCATAACCGGAAGGTCGGACTGGCTGCCCATCATGATCGCGACTTGAATTTTACTCATTACCGACTCCTCTTTTTTATCTGCCACGCATGCCCGTCTGCGACGGAGCGGGATGCAAATGTTTGATGGCCTTGGCCCCGATATCTCGCCGGAAAAAGCACCGCTCGAATTTAATCTTTTCAACCGCGTTGTACACGCGTTCAATGGCCTGTTCGATCGTTTCTCCCAAACTTGTTACCCCCAGCACACGCCCGCCCGCGGTGACGATCTTGCCGTCTTTCTTTTTCGTGCCGGCGTGAAAAACGACCGTATGGTTGTCTTTGATCGTATCGAGCCCCCTGATCTCTTTTTCCGTCGCATACTCACCCGGATAACCGCCGGAGGTCATCACCACGCAGACACAGCTGCGCTTGTCCCAGTCCATTTTGACTTTTTCCAAATGCCCGTCAGCACTGGAGTACAGGATCTCCGCCAGGTCGTTTTTCATGCGCGGCAATATGGCCTGCGCCTCCGGATCGCCGAAACGGACGTTGAATTCCAAAACCATCGGCCCCTCGTCGGTCATCATAAGTCCCGCGTAGAGGACCCCTTTAAACGGAGCTCCCTGTTTATGCATGCCGCGGATGACCGGGTCAACGATCTGCATGCCGATCTTGCGTAAAAGGTCTTCAGTAATGACCGGCGCCGGCGAATACGCGCCCATACCGCCGGTGTTGGGCCCGAGGTCGTCATCAAAGATCCGTTTGTGGTCCTGCGACGAATCCAGGATCACGTAATTCTTTCCATCGCTGATGGCCAAGATCGAGGCTTCTTCACCGATGAGACATTCTTCGATGATGATCCTGGAACCCGCTTCCTTAAAGATCTTCTGCCCCATGATCTGATCGACCGCGTCGCGGGCTTCCTGGATCTTGTTGCACACGATAACACCCTTGCCTGAGGCCAGGCCGTCGGCCTTGACGACCAGAGGCAACGGCGAAACAGCCAGAAATTCCATGGCCTCGTCTTTGTCGTCAAATACCTTAAACGGCGCCGTCGGGATGTTGAACTTACGCATGAACTCTTTGGCGAAAACCTTGCTTCCCTCCAGCCGCGCGGCCTTCTGGCTTGGGCCGAAGATTTTCAAATCCTGCTGCTCAAAAAAATCGGCGATCCCCGCGACCAGAGGCGCCTCCGGGCCGACGACGGTCAGGTCGACTTCCTTTTCCTTCGCGAAAACGGCCAGCCGCTCGATATCGGTGGCCTCGATGTCAACGCACTGGGCGAGTGCGGCAATGCCGCCGTTTCCAGGCGCGCAATAAATCTCCTTGACCAAAGGACTTTTCTTCAATTTCCAGGCCAAAACGTGTTCCCGCCCTCCGGAACCGATGATAAGGACCTTCATGACGTTTTCCTCTTTAAGCGCTAGTTGAAAATGACTTTATTTTTCTTGTCGTTAATGACTTCGCCGATGAGATAATGCCTGGTCTTTTGCCGTCGTAAAAATGTCCGTACTGCCGCGACGTCCCTGGCCGCGGCGACGACCGCCAACCCTATCCCCATATTAAACGTGCGGAACATTTCGTGATCGCTTATTGTACCCTTTTTTTGTATGATTTGAAATATTTCTGGCGCCGGCCAGCTTCCCCGATGTATGGCAAAACATTTTCCGGCGGGCAGGATCTTTGTCAACTTCTCGTAAAACGCCCCGCCGGTGATATGCGCGATGCCCTTGACCGGGAAACGCTCAATGAGCGGCAAAACCTCTCGAACATAAATTCGCGTCGGCTTCAACAATTCCGGCGCCAACTTCTTCTGCTCGCTCAAAGAGAAGACCTTTCTGACCAAAGAATATCCGTTCGAATGCGGCCCGCTGGACGGCAGCCCAAGGACCTGGTCGCCCGCCTGGATGCGAGACCCGTTGATGATCTTATCTTTCTCAACGACGCCGACGGCAAAGCCGGCCAGGTCATAATCATCGCCCGCGTACATCCCCGGCATTTCGGCCGTTTCTCCGCCGACCAAGGCGCACCCGGCCATCTTGCAACCGTCGGTGATTCCCTTAATCACCGCCTTTAAAACTTTTGTGTCCAACCGGCCGCAGGCGATATAATCCAGAAAAAACAAAGGTTGCGCTCCCGCGCAAAGGATATCATTGACGTTCATGGCCACCAGGTCGATCCCGACGGTATCATGCTTCCCCGCCGCTTTGGCAACGAGAAGTTTCGTCCCCACGCCGTCCGTCGAAGAGACCAGCACGGGGTGGCGGTATTTCTTCAAATCCAGAGCGAACAGACTGCCGAAAGCGCCGCGGTCGCGCAGGACCGAAGGGTTCAGCGTCCCGGCGATATCTTTCCGGATCGCCTTGACGAACACGTTGGCCTCGTCAATATCCACGCCGCTTGTCTTGTAGGTTATCGCGCTCATAATAAATGTTTTTGCACGTATTGGACGCCGTTCGCGAAAATCTTCGCCCCGTGCCCATGCTTCCCGTTCGGGCCTGCCTTGCCGGCAGGCAGGCTTAATCTCGTCCAGCAGGGATGTTGGGTAAAAAGAAAATGCCGTTCCGGATGCGGCATCAGCCCCAGGATACGGCCTGTTTTATCCGTAATGCCCGCGATGTCGTCCACGGAACCGTTGGGGTTCTCCGGATAAGAGGGCTTGCCGCCTTGCGGATTGCAATAACGAAACGCGACCTGCCCGTTATCCCGTAATTTAGCCAAAACGTCCCGGCTGTGGGGAATAAACTTTCCTTCAGCGTGGGCGACGGGAAAATAAACGACGTCCCCGAGCCCTCCGGTCCAGACACTTTTGCCTTCGGTCTTCAAATGGCACCAGCGGTCCTCGAATTTTCCGGAATCGTTATCGGTCAGGGTGGCCGTTTGCGCGCCCGCGGGCTCCTCCCGGGGGAAAAAGGAGTCATGCCCTTTCCCCGGTTGCGCGTCCAGCGGCCCCGGCAGGATCCCCGCTTTAACCATAACCTGAAATCCGTTGCAGATACCGAGCATTAACTTCCCGTCACCGATAAACCGGCCAAGGTCTTCGCCCAGGCGCAGCCGCAGTTCGTTGGCAAGGATCCGTCCGGACCCAATGTCGTCGCCGTACGTAAACCCCCCGGGGATGACCAGGATATGGCCGTCATGCAGGCGCGAGCGCCCGTCGAAAAACTGGTTGATATGGACCGCCCGCACCTGGGCTCCGCAGTTTTCAAACGCGAACGCGGCTTCCGCATCGCAGTTCGTCCCGGCTGTCCTTAAAACAATGACCTTGACCTGGCCCCGGCCCATGGATCTTTATGCCCTATTTACGTTTATTCTTGTAAAAATCCCGGATGATCTTGACGACTTCTTCCGGCGTATTGGCGATCTTGAAAATATCCAGGTCCTGCGGGTCGATGTTGCCGGCCTTCAAAACGGTTTTGCGCAGCCACTCGATCAGCCCGTGCCAATACCCGCCGTCAAAAAGCACGACGGGAAATTTTTCCATGCGCTGGGTCTGGATAAGCGTGATGCTTTCGAAAAATTCATCCAGCGTCCCGTATCCTCCCGGGAAAATGACGAACGCCTTGGCGTATTTGACGAACATCACTTTGCGCGAGAAAAAATAGTGAAAGTTGATCAGATGGTTGATGTAGCGGTTGGGCTTTTGTTCAAACGGCAGATCGATATTAAGGCCGATGGATTGCCCCTTGGCGCTGGCGGCGCCT
Organism: Candidatus Omnitrophota bacterium; assembly: GCA_003522725.1. Classification (GTDB taxonomy): domain Bacteria; phylum Omnitrophota; class Gorgyraeia; order Zapsychrales; family Zapsychraceae; genus UBA10015. Next base: position 11,783 of record DPIG01000042.1, on the reverse strand, counting down.
TTGTTGCCCGCTTCCATGATGCCCGGGCCGCCGCCGGTAATGACGGCGTAACCTTCCTTGACCAAAAGCGCGGCCGTTTTGTCCGCCAGTTTATGCCATTGCTGTGTTCTTTTCGTCCGTGAAGAACCGAAAATACTCACCGCCGGCCCGATCTCGGCAAGCTCGTGGAAGCCGTCGACAAATTCCGACATGATGCGGAAGACCCGCCACGGATCTTCCAGCTTGAAGTCTTCCGCGACGTCCCGGTGCTGCTTTTGCATCTTCATAAGAACACCCCTTTTTATCCCTGCAGCGGTCGCTGCCAGGCCTGCTTCAAAACATCCAGCGTGGAATGAACGCAAACCTCTCCGTTAAGACCGTAGACGACGAGCCCCGGCGTCTGGTCCACCACCCCCATCACGGCGCACGCCACTCCCCGAAACAGCCGCTCGAACTTCTTCTGATGACGCGGCTCCACTTCAACGATCAGCCGCGAATTCGATTCCGAGAACAAAACGGTGTCGTTGCGCCTGTCCTTGCCTCTGTAAGGGACTTTATCCAGCCGCGCCGTCGCGCCGTACCCGCCGCTAAAGGCCATTTCCGCCAGGGCGACGCCGAGGCCGCCTTCCGAACAGTCGTGCAGGGAACGGACCAATCCGCTTTGAACGGCTTTGGAAACGGCGGTAAATATCTTGTTGCCTTGCTGAAAGTTGACTTTCGGGACGGTGTTGCCCAGGAATCCGGACGTATCCAGATAGATCGATCCTCCCAATTCATCGTACGTTGTCCCGACGCAATAAATGAGATTTCCCGGGTTCTTGAAATCCATGGTCACCGTTTTGGTCACGTCCTTGATAATCCCGATGGCGGAGATCAAAAGCGTCCCGGGGATGGCCAGGGATTTTCCGTTCTGCGTGTATTCATTGTACAAGCTGTCCTTGCCCGAGATAAACGGGACCTTGTAACTCACCGCCGCCTTGTAACAACCTTCGGCCGCGCGCACCAGGCCGCCCAAACGGTCCGGCTTGTCCGGGTTACCCCAGCAAAAATTATCGAGGATCGCGATCTGCCGGATATCCCCGCCGACGGCGATGATCTGACGGACCGCCTCGTCGATGCAGGAGGCCGCCATCCAGAAGGGATCGATCATCCCGTAACGGACGTTGATGCCGTTGGCGATCGCGATGCCTTTGTTGGACCCCAGCCGCGGCGCCAGGACGCTCGCGTCCGAGGGCCCGTCGCAACGCGCCCCCACCAGAGGTTTAATGACGCTCGTGCCCTGGACTTCGTGGTCGTACTGGCGGATCACCGATTCTTTAGAACACACATTATAATGGGAAAGAACCTCACGTAATTTTACGTTTAAATCAACCGTCTTCGGTAATCGGGGCTGTCCAAGTTTAGGCGAACGCCAATAAGCCTCTTTGGTAATTTTGGGCACGCCGTCATGTAAAAATGCCATATCCAGATCGCAAACCTGCCGGCCTTTAAAGAATAACTCCAGGCGCTTGCGGCCGGTAAATTCGCCGAGCGCGGCCGCCTCCACATTTTCTCCGGCAAAGATTTCCCGCAAGGCCTTCCAGTTACACGGCGGCACGGATAAAACCATCCGTTCCTGCGACTCGGAGATCCAGATCTCGTCATAATTAAGTCCCTGATATTTCAAGGGCACTTTATCCAAATCAACCCGCGCCCCTAGTTTACTACCCATTTCCCCAACGGCGCTCGAGAGGCCACCGGCCCCGCAATCGGTGATCGCCGTGTATAAATTTTTGTCCCTGGCCTGCATCAGGGCATCGAGCACCTTCTTTTCCTGGATCGGGTCGCCGATCTGCACCGCGCCGGAGGAAACAACTTCGGATTCTTCGGTCAGTTCTCCGGAAGAAAACGTGGCGCCATGAATGCCGTCGCGGCCCGTTTTCCCGCCGACAACCACGATCAAATCGCCTTTGCGCGCTTTCTTTCTGACCCTGCCTTTGGGGAGCAGTCCGACGTTGCCGCAATAGACCAAAGGATTACCGACAAAACGCTTATCAAAAACAATCGCCCCGTTGACGGTGGGGATCCCCATCTTGTTGCCGTAATCCCGCACGCCGCTCACCACCCCTTTCATGATGCGTTTGGGATGGAGCGTGCCGGCGGGGAGTTCGGCGAAATCCATATCCGGCGGCGCGAAACAAAACACGTCCGTGCCGCACACCGGTTTGGCGCCAAGCCCCGTTCCCAAAATGTCCCGGATCACACCGCCCACGCCGGTATTGGCGCCGCCGAAGGGTTCCAGCGCTGAAGGGTGATTATGCGTCTCGACCTTGAAACACACGTGCGTATCCTCGTCGAACTTGATGACCCCGGCGTTGTCGTGGAACACCGAAACGCACCAGGACTTGTTGATCTCCTTCGTCGCTTTGACAATCGTGGATTTCAGCAGGTTGCGGATCAATTTTGTCTTGGATTTTCCATGCTCTTTGTAGCGGATATCGCCGCGGAACGTCTTGTGGTAACAGTGTTCGCTCCAGGTCTGGGCGATCGTCTCCAGTTCGCAATCGGTGGGGTTGCGCCCGAGTTCTTTGAAATGCGCCTGGATGGCCTTCATTTCATCAAAGTTCAGGAACAACTGCCTGTCATGGCTAAGGGCCTTTAACTTCTTATCGGCTGCGCCGAGCAGATCGACCCGGACCAATTCGAACTTTTCCTTCGGGTTTGAAACAAGAAACGTTTTCTGTTTTGACGGGTCGGCGACGACGTGCTGGATAAGTTTGTTGGAAAGGACTTTATTTGTGATGGTCTCCAGCTCTTGCGCGGGGATACTTCCATAGAGAAGATACCGACGGGCGCGGCGTACCGCCTGGACGTTGGCTATGCCAAGATCCCGGATCCCCTTCAAGGCCGATTCCTCGACCGGGTCCATCACGCCGGGATTGTGCGCGATCTCAATGGCCCGGCCGACAGGCTCACTTTGACCGTCAGGTCCCTCCCGAAGGGAGCCTATCGGCCGGAGGGGAGAGCGACCTCCGGCGGCCTTCAGGTCCGCGGCACGCCACTCGTTTAATTTGCAACACGCGTATTCCTGCGTGATCCCGTCGACGAACAATTCGCGGCAGACGCGCGTCACCTGTTCTTCGGAAATCGAGCCTTCGATATTGTAAATCTGGATGACTTCGACTCTATGGACGGAATTGACGCCAAGATCAACGATATCTTTCTGGATACCCGCGCCGGCGGCATCAAAGACACCGGCTTTCTGTTTTATCTCAACGCGCCAAATCATATGATCAGGGCTGGGGATAATACCAACCGAGGATGGTGAAGTAAGGGTAGACACTTAGTAATATTCAATATTAGGGGCAAGTAGCAAGGGTCAGGGAACAAGGTTTCCCTTGCTACTTGTTCCTTGCCCCCTGCCCCTAACTTTATGCTTCACATTTACTTGTTCACTCTGCTCAAAACTTCCTGGTACGCTTCTTCAATTTGCCCCAGGTCATGACGGAAACGGTCTTTATCCAGCTTTTTCCCGGTGCCGATCTCCCACAACCGGCAGGTATCCGGAGAAATCTCGTCGGCAAGGATGATCTTGCCCTTATATCTTCCGAATTCCAGCTTGAAATCGATCAATTCGAGTCCCAGATTGGCAAAAAATCTGGTCAACAGCTCGTTGATCTTCAAGGTATATTTGCGGATGGCCTCGACTTCCGCTTCCGTGGCCATTTTCAAGGCCAGGACATGACTTTCGTTGATCAGAGGATCGCCCAGGTCATCGCGCTTGTAGCAAAATTCCAGAACCGTTGAGGCGAGGGCCGTCCCTTCCTTCAGGCCAAGCAACCGGCACAGGGACCCGGCCGCCTTGTTGCGGATAATGACCTCCACAGGGACAATCTCCACTTTCTTGACGAGCATCTCGCGGTCGTTTAAATTCTTCTCAAAATGCGTCGGGATGCCCTGCGACGCCAGGAATTCGAAAATTTTCGTGGAGATCTTGTTGTTCATCACGCCTTTCTCCGAGATCGTCCCTTTCTTGGCCGCGTTAAAGGCCGTGGCGTCATCCTTGAAATACTGGATAATCAGATCAGGGTCCTCCGTGGCGTAAATGATCTTCGCTTTCCCCTCGTAAAGCTGTTTTCCTTTTTGCATAGCGTCTTTCTCCCTGCGGCGTTGCCTATACCCCAACCTTTTTGAAGATCCAGTCGGTATGGCGGGTGTAGTATTTAATGTCAAAACAGCCGTCGATCTCGCCGGGGCGGAGGTATTTACGCACCTTCCGGTCCCGGTAAAGGATATCTTTGAAATCCGAGGTCTCCTGCCACACCTGCATGGCGCAATGCTGGATGATCTCGTAGGCCGCCTCGCGGGTCAGGCCTTTTTTCATCAATTCCAAAAGAACGCGCTGCGAATAGATGAGCCCTTTGGTCTTGCTCAAACTCAAGATCATGTTCTTCGGGTAGACCAGTAACCCCTCGATCAAGGGGATCATTTTGTTGAGCATGTAATTAAGGGCGATGGTCGAATCCGGCAGGATAATGCGCTCGACGGACGAATGGCTGATGTCGCGCTCGTGCCACACGCAGATATTTTCGAAGGCGGCCTGGGAATTGGCCCGCAAAAGACGCGACAACCCCGAGATGCGCTCGCAGGTGACGGGATTGCGCTTATGGGGCATGGCCGAGGAACCGATCTGGCCCTTGAAAAACGGCTCTTCCACTTCCAGCACTTCGGTTTTCTGTAAAAGACGGATCTCCGTGGCGATCTTGTTGAGTGTCGAGCCGACAATGGCGATCGTCGTGATGAATTGGCAGTGATGGTCTCTCTGGATAATTTGCGTAGCGATATTGACCGGCTTTAATCCCAGTTTCTCGCAGACGAACTCTTCAACGGAGGGGTCGATATTAGCGTATGTTCCGACGGCTCCGGATAACTTTCCGTAGCGGATCATCTCCCTGGCCTGCTCCATCCGTTCGCAGTTACGCCTCATTTCATCATACCAGACCGCCAGTTTCAGTCCGAAGGTCATGGGTTCCGCGTGGACCCCGTGGGTGCGCGCGATGCAAGGCGTGTCTTTGTATTTCCTGGCCTTTTGCTTGAGAACGGCTAAAAGTTTATTAATATCGGAGAGCAAAATATCGCTGGCTTCAACGCACTGGACCGAAAGCGCGGTGTCCAGAAGGTCCGAGGAGGTCAACCCCATGTGCAGATAGCGCGCCTCGGGGCCGAGATATTTTCCAACGTTGTTGATAAAGGCGACGACATCGTGTTTGGTCTTCTCTTCAAGTTTTTTGACTTCATCGATATTGAATTGGGCGTTTTTCTTGATTTTTTCCAATGCTTTTTTGGGGACAAGGCCAAGCTTGCTCATGGCCTCGCAGGCGAGGACTTCAATCTTGAGCATAATTTCCATCTTATGCTTTTCCGACCAGATGTTCCCCATTTTGGATAGTGTGTACCGATCAATCATAGACCTGACTCCTTTTTTTAATTTAACATCCCGCGGCGTCCGCTATATCTTATGAGTTACTGCCGGATTGCAGAAGAATTGTACTATAGCAAAGAATGTTTTTAAAAGCAAATAAAATTACAAAATCCCCCCTCCTGAAAGATTGAAATATCTCATAAGTCATTATATAACAATATGTTATGTCCCTGTAAAAAGCTCAATAAAGCCGCCTTTAGAGGGGCAAAAAACACTTAACTGGGTGGGCAGAAAGGAGTTACGGCTGGGAACGCTGCTTGATGGCGTCTACGCTGGCCTGCAGAAATTCGCTCATAATTTTCGGGGTGACTTCGATCATTTTTTGTCCGGCAGGGGTTTTATAGAACGCGATGATTTCTCTTAATTCTTCCGGCGAATAATATTTGTCGTAAATGGGCACGATCTGCCGGATAATCCCGTTAATGTCAAAAATGGTTCTCAATTCGGCCTGTTTTTCCACGGGCGACTGCGCGATGATCCGCTCGGTATTGGCCTGCATGCTCTGGCGGATGCCGCTGGCCTCAATGAATTCAGTAATAAGAGCGGCCTTTTCGGCGGATATTCCCGTCAACCCGGAGGAATCGACGGCTCCAGTCGCGCCGGCCGCGTCATTAACCGGCGCCACATCCGGTTCGATCCGCAGGATCTGATCATTAAAGAACTTGCGCGGCATGACCCCCTCCTTAATAGTAACGTCATAGGCGCCCCGGTTGATGATCTTTCCCTTGATCACCCGCCCGTCGTTGAGATAAATCGTTTCGGCGCGCGCCGCGCCAATAACCAAAAACCCTGACAGCAAAGCGCATAACAATTTGATTTTCATAAAAAATAGCCTTTCTCTCGTTTGCCCGAAGAAAAGGTCACCGGTCAATGCCAATCCGCAGTGAGCGTGTTAGCGAACGAAGGGTCGGCATTGACAACGATGGCGAATCTGGGTGCAAAGGTTTATCCGCCGTGATGGTTATCCACTATACTATCATGCATGTTTTTCTATTTGAAGCGCCAATGGTTGTATGTTACCATATCCGCTCATGATCGAGAACGCAAAAAAACAAATTGATAAAAGCCTCGCGGCGTTCATGGACCGGGTCAAGCGGGATTACAAGCTGCATCTGGTCAACCCTGTTTTGTACGAAAGCATCCGCGAATTCACCCTGCGCCAGGGCAAGCGGATCCGGCCGCTTCTTCTGGTCTTGAGTTATAAAGGATACCGCTCCCCGAAGAAAAAAGATTCCGCCTCCCTCTACCAGGCCTCCACCTGCATCGAGCTTTTGCACAATTTTATGCTCATCCACGATGACATCATCGACCGTTCAAACCTGCGCCGCGGCAAACCGACCCTGCACCGCCTCTTGGGGCGCATCGTCAAGACCGAAGACCGCGAAAAACTCGGGTACGACCTGGGGATCATTGCCGGAGACATCGTCTACGCGCTGGCCATCGACGCGTTCCTGGCCATCAACGAGGCGCCGCGGCGTAAAGAGCGGGCCCTGAAATATTTCATCCAGACGGCGGCCTTCACCGCCATGGGAGAATTTATCGACACGCTCCATGGCGTGGAAAAAATTAACCGGGTCAAAGAAAAGGACGTCTTCCTTAACTATACGCTCAAAACCGCCCGCTACACGTTTGATTGTCCGCTGGTCGTGGGCGCCATTTTAGCCGGCGCTCCGGAAGGCGACATCGAAAAGCTGTGTCAATTGGGCGTGCTGGTGGGGCAGGCGTTCCAGATCCAGGACGACATCATCGGTATTTTTGATTCGCAGAAGAACATCGGTAAATCCATTTTAAGCGACCTGGCGGAATCCAAGAAGACCTTGCTGGTCTGCCACGCGTACCAAACCCTGCGCGGCCAAGCCAAGAAACGGTTCATGACGCATTTCAACAAGCCTAAAAAAACTTATCATGACCTCGTCGCCATCCGCAAAATATTTCTGGACACCGGAAGCCTGCGGTACAGCCTTGGAGAAATCGAAAAACGCGTCAACAAAACCTTGAACATCCTGGGCACTCTCAAAATGCGCCAACCTTATAAAGGGATCATCCAGGACGCGATCCTCAAGCTCTTCGACCACAGCGAAGCTATCGCCGGTCAATACAACGTCCATTCCGGCCACAACTGCGGTTGCCGCAAATGCTAAACCGCTCAACTCAATTGTTCTCAATTGAGTTGAACTCAACTCAATTGAGAACATAACTCATCCAGGACCAGTCTTCCCTTCGGTGTCGCTTTTAAATAGCCGTCCTCGCGGACGAAAAAACCGTGGCGGATAAAATGCTCTATTCGCCCGCGCTCTTCTTCGTTTAAAGAACAACGCAAACCCTGCTCGACCGATTCTACCTGCACGCCGCGGTTCATGCGCAGGCCGATCAGCACCGCTTGTTTGAGTTGCCCGTGCGCGTCTAATTGGTGCGACCCCTCCAGGGCACATCCGCTCTCACGGATCTTCTCCATATACACGTTCAGCCGCGAAACGTTCCAGAAAAGATTTCCATCTTTGTAAGAATGCGCGCCCACGCCAAGCCCGATATATTCGCCGCCTTGCCAATAATTCAGATTGTGCCGCGATTCTTTGCCGGGCTTCGCGAAATTGCTGATCTCATATTGGCCGTATCCAGCCCGCTCAAGATCGGCCAGAACAATCGCGTACTGTTTGGCCTGCAGATCATCATCGGGAAGCTGTATTTTCTGCGCGTAAAAACGGCTGTTCTCTTCCAGGTTGAGCATATAAAGAGAAACATGGTCGCCGTTTAACGCCGTCAACGCCGCCACGTCCCACTCGATCTCTTCGAGCGTTTGTTTCGGGAATCCAAACATCAGGTCGAGATTAACATTCGTAAAACCCGCGTCACGGACCATTTGATATGTCTCCCGCGCCTTCAATGGGTCGTGGTTCCTCCCCAGATATTTCAGATAATGCGGATGAAATGACTGAACACCCAGGCTGATCCGGTTAACGCCGCGGCCGCGCAAGACCTTCAGCTTGGCCGCGTCCAAACTTTCCGGGTTAGCTTCGATGGTGTATTCCGCGTCGGGGCGCACCGCGAAATTATCTTTTACGATCCTTAATAATCGTTCGAGCTGGTCCGCTCCGAGATAACTTGGTGTCCCTCCGCCGAGAAACACGCTGGCGCACTCGGCCCCCTTGTACTGCCGGGCCTCGAGGGACAAGCAATCCAGATAATCGTCCACCCGGTGGCGCTGCCCGACAGTTTCCGTGGGGCCAGAACGCCCCNNGGGGCGTTCTGGCCCCACGGAAACAACAAAGGAACAATAAAAGCATTTACTCTGACAAAACGGGATATGGATATATAACGATGTCATGGAGCCCCACGGGCTAAAGCCCGTGGTACCCAGCTTACCCCGACTCGCCCCCTGAAATCGCACCAGCGATTTCAGGGGTAAAGTCCCGGAAATTTCTCAAAGAGAAATTTCTCGGGATAAGATATGGCAAAATTCTCTTTGATAATTTTGCCACACTCGTCGGGGTATCCGCCGACATGCTGTTGGGGCGGAATCCACCGGAGCACCACGGCTTTTTACCGCATTCATCCACGGCTTAAAAAGCCGTGGTATTCTGCGAAGGCGGATAAAATTCTCATAATACTTTTTGCATAAAAATCTCCGTGTGTTACTATCTAATTAAAGCGGCAAAAATCTCTGAACGAAAAGGAGGAGAACACATGCCAGCGAAAAAGAAAAAGAAGAAAACAGCAAAGAGAAAATAAGTCAGCACGTATATTATAATATAAAAAATCCCCTGGACCATTCCAGGGGATTTTTTATTGCCGTCCGCTCACGCATGACTATCTTTTCTTTTTATCTTTGAGCATATTGTATTTCTCGGGCTGATGATATTTCATCCACTCGGCCGCGTAAAGCCGCAGCCACTCATCCGTGGCCCGCTCAAACCCTATCGAATATCCCGCCTTCTGGCTTTCGATCCACAAATGCTTGTTGATCTCCTCCGAGACCCTCTTGTCTTTCAACAATTCCCTTAGATCAGAAATCTTCATATCTTTGTCCTTTCCGTGGCCGGGATCCCTGCCGCTTTATTTCCCGGGATAAGTATAACATATAATCACTCTCCGCCAATAGTTCTCTAGGATTTCATCCGCCTTCGCAACATGCCACGGCTTTTTAAACCGTGGATGAATGCGGTAAAAAGCCGTGGCGCTATAGCGGATTCCGTCCCAACAACATGTGGCGGATGCCCCGAAGAGTATGGCGAAATTGTCTTTTCATTTGTCTACTTCATATTTAGAAAAGGCAAATGAAAAGAGAATTTCGCCATATCTTACGAGTCGGGGCCACCTGGCACCACGGGCTTTAGCCCGTGGGACTCCATAAATTTTGAGGCGACGACCCCAAGCTCATAGAGTACCAATAACGGCCCGGCCATCAGTATTTGCGAGACCGCGTCCGGCGAGGGGGTCAGGACCGCGCTGGCGATCAGGATCAACACAATGGCGTGTTTTCTTTTCTGCACCAAGAAAGCCGGTGTGACGATACCGATCTTGGCCAGGAACATCAGGACCAAAGGGAGCTGAAAGCAAAGGCCAAAAGCCAGGACCAGCGTGAGGATAAAAGAAATGTAATTGGGGAGCGTGATCATCGGGACAATGGATTCCGTCGCGAAACTCAACAGGAATTTCATGCCGACGGGGATGATGACCCAATAGCCGAAGACGCAGCCGACCACAAACAGGACAAACGAAGCCGGCGCGAAAAAACGGATATATTTCTTTTCATCCTCCTTCAAGCCCGCGGCGACGAATTGCCAAAGCTGATAAACGACAACCGGCAAGGCGAGGACGACCCCGCCGCAGATCAGAAGCATCAGCCGGACGACAAAGGCGTCCGCCGGAGAAGTAAAAACGACTTTGCCCACGGGTCTGATCAAAAAGGCGAGAAAACGGTCGACGGAAGGATAAAAGAAGCAGGCGGCAACGACAACGGCGATGAAGGATTTGAGCAGCCGCGAACGCAGTTCATCAAGGTGCCCCCAAAAGGGAAGCTCATCAGGGTTTGCGCTCATCGTCCTTTGGGGCGGCGTCCTTGACGTCATCCTGGATGTCTTTGCCGGCTTTTTTAAATTCCCGGATGGCTTTGCCCAGGGCGCTGCCGATTTCGGGGAGCTTTTTAGCACCGAACAAAATAATGACCACAAGAAGAATAACAATCAGTTCCGGCATACCTATTTGTCCCATAACGATACCTCCTTATTCTGCGACAACACGATAATACGCGTCCTTTGAAATATCCACCGACTTTTCCGGAAGGACATAAGAAATTGTTTCCAGCGCCCGGTCCACGACCACATGGCCTAAAAGATCCGTTCCATCATAAACATTCAACTTTTTCCCTTCCCACACCCCGTGCGTTTTGCCCAGCGTGACGACGTATTGAGCGGACGCGGGGTCGACCCACAGGAACCCTTCCCGGGGGGTTGACTTCTTCTCGTTGGCGGCAACTTTGATTTCCGGCTCGTCCGCGGCCGGTCCAGGAACGCTTCTTTGCGCGGGAACAGCCGCTCGCGGGAAAAATTGCTTCTGGAATTCCGGCCAGTACAAGGCGACCGCCAGGCTGAACACGGCCAGAAAGATAAGGACAAACCCGAAAAAAATTCTTGTTATATTTTTTTTATGCATATTATTTTCTTCCCAACAATTCAAACATCTTTTTCTTGTATGCTTCCACCCCGGGCTGGTCAAAAGGGTTGACCCCCAAAAGATACCCTTTGATGGCCACCGCTTTTTCGAAGAAATAAAATAACTGTCCCAGAGAATATGCGTCGAAACGCGGGACCGTGATGGTCATGTTGGGGACCCCGCCCTCATAATGGGCCGTGGCCGTCGCCCGCCAGGCCTGCTTGTTGACATAGTCGAGGTCTTTGCCGGCGACACAATTGAAATTGTCCAGGTTGTCCTTGTCTTCGGGGACGATCACGCCGTGCGCGGGCTGGTCCACCAGCAAAAACGTCTCAAACATATTGCGCTGGCCCTCCTGGATCAACTGCCCCATGGAATGCAGGTCCGTCGTAAAACTCAACGACGTCGGGAAAAGCCCCTTGCCATCCTTGCCTTCGCTCTCCCCGAAAAGCTGTTTCCACCACTCCTCAACCAAGGCCAGACGCTGGTAAAAAGTCGACAACACCTCAATTGTTTTGCCCTGTTTATAAAGTAAAAACCTGGCGGCCGCGTACTGATAGGCGATGTTGGCCTCCATGTCCATCCGCGAGAAATAACGCTGGGCGGCGCGCGCGCCCTCGATCAGCCCTTTAATATCGATGCCGGCGATGGCCAGCGGCACCAGGCCCGCCGCGGTCAGGACGGAAAACCT
>DPIG01000028.1 GCA_003522725.1 Candidatus Omnitrophota bacterium | reverse complement strand
CAAACTGGAATTTTTTGACGGCACCGCCTGGCATAATATCGATTACAAGACCGCGGTGCCTCCGGGGAGCGACACGGGGATTGTGACAAACTCGGGCAGTTACAGTTGGACCGTTCCGACGGATGTCCGTTCGGTGGCGTGCCAGTTCCGGGTGTCGGATCCGAACAATGGTACGGCAACCGATGATACCAACACATTTGAAATCCGTCCGCTGATCAGCGTGACGGCACCGACATCCGCGGCCAAGTGGCTGATCGGGACGCAGACGGGGAACACGGTCGGGTTTAATGTGACGGGCCCTGTGGCCAATGTGATCGTAGACTATTCAAAGGATAACGGAACCAGTTACACCTATAATATCAACCCGTCATACCTGGTCAATAATACTTCGGGCACCAACAGCTATTCGCTGGAATGGAACGTCCCGGTCAATCAGGACATTATCACGGACCACACGGTGGGGCTGGAGCAGAAGGCGAAGATCCGTGTGATGGACGCGTCCTTGTCGGCGGTGTATGGTTCCTCCGGTCTATTCATGGTCAAAGGTTCTATTACGGTCACCAACCCCAGCAACGCCAGTCCGGCGTTGACGGTGTTAACGGCGCAGAATATCGAATGGACGACACCTTGTACCGGCGCGTGCAATATGGGCAACGTCAAGGTCCAGTTCTCAAAGACGGGCAGCGCGCCGTGGACGGACATCGCGACAGTGGCGTTTAGCGCGAGCCCGTACACATTATGGGCGCCGCCGATCGACGCGATCACGGACAACGTGAAAGCGGCGAAGATCCGCATTGAACAAGTGATCAACAGTGAAGTGGTCGATGATTCTGATGGATTTGAAGTGCAGGGTGTTATTACGCTCAACGAACCGATCCAGTCCGGGTTGCTCTGGGCTGTCGGGTCGACAGACAAGGTCATCGGGTGGACGCCGACGGGGACGTTTAGTCCCATCACGCTGGAATATTCGAAGGATAATTTTGTCAGCAACGTTGTTGAGATTGCGACTGGCGTGGCGAACTCGGCGCATAATGTGCCGAAGACTTTTACGTGGACGGCGGGTATCCCGAATGATATCAGCGATACGGTCAAGATCCGGGTGAGTTACGCGAATGATCCGGACATGAAGGCGGTAAGTCCCAACGCGATCAAGTTCGTGGGTTCGCTGAATGTGACGTCCCCGGAGAGCGCGGGGATCGTGTGGAATGTGGGTGAGACCAACAAGGTCATTGCCTGGGATTCCAACGGTACGATCACCAATGTAAATATTTATTACAGAACATCAGCCGGCGGCAGCGACAATACGATCGTGCTTAACGACGGCAGCCACGTCAACGGGGGTAACTCGTATACCTGGACCAGCGCTGTTCCGGATGAAAAATCCGAAACTTGCTATATTAAAGTAGCCGACGCAGCGCACCCCAATGATGTTTACTCGGTGTCAACGGTGCCGTTCTCGATCCGTCCGGTCATTACGGTGACGGTGCCGGCGCTGGACCAGAATATTGAAGTAGGCTCGACAAACAACACGGTGACGTGGTCGATCAACTCGGCGAAGGTGACCAAGACGGACATTTATTACTCAATCAACGGCCAGGCGGGGCCGTTCGACCAGCTGATCTCATCGGGCGTCAATACCACCCAGGGGCCAAACTCATATACAACGTGGGGGCCTGTGCTGGACACGCTTGGCGGGGACATCGTGATCAAGGTCAGGGACAAGTCGAGCGACGTGGTCAACGACAACGTGTACGGGCTGTCTCCGAGCTTTGACATTATCGGCAAGATCACGGTCAGCGAACCGCATTTGGACGAGAACCTCCTGGCCGGGTCCGCGAAGACGATCTCCTGGACGAAACAGGGGACGCTGGGCAACGTCAGGATCTTCTACAAGCATGACGGCAGTTTTGATCCTACGCCTGTCGCCGTGGTGGACAGCAACACCTTCTCTTCGTATAGCTGGAACCCTGTGCCGGCGCAGATCGAGAACGCTTTACAGGTAAAAGTGATCCAGCAGGCAAGCGAAGGGACGGCGGATGAAGTGCTGGGGTTGTCTTCGAATTTTAATATCATCGGGCAGTTCACGATGACGGAGCCGCCGGCGACATTGAATTCAGGGGCGGCCTATAGCGTGCTCTGGAACAATTATAGTTTGCAGGGGGAGATCCCTAACGCCAAACTGGAATTTTTTGACGGCACGATCTGGCACAACATTGACTATAAGACCAATCCCGGAACGGATACGGGTATTGTCCCGAACTCGGGAAGTTATTCCTGGACGGTGCCCACCGACGTGCGGTCGGTGGCGTGCCAGTTCAGGGTGTCGGACCCGAACAACAGCGGCGCGACGGATCCCACCGGCACCTTTGAGATCCGGCCATTGATCAGCGTGACCGCGCCGGTAGGGACGGCAAAGTGGATAGTGGGCACGACCGGCAACAACATCGTCTGGAGCATCACGGGCCCGGTTCCTACGGTCAAGATCGAATATTCGAAAGACAATGGTTCTAACTATACCTACGTTATCTCACCATCGGTAGCAGGTAACTCATCGCCGTACGCATGGAGCATTCCGACTGATCAGGATATCATCACGGACCACACGGTGGGACTGGAACAGAAGGCCCGTATCCGCGTTATGGATACATCTTTGTCATCTATTTACAGTTTGTCATCGTTGTTCATGGTCAAAGGTTCTATCACAGTCACGAATCCTAATAGCTCAAGTCCGGCGTTGACGGTGTTGACGGCGCAGAATATTGAGTGGACCACGCCTTGTACAGGGGCGTGCAATATGGGCAACGTGAAGGTCCAGTTCTCGAAGACGGGCGGCGCGCCGTGGATGGACATCGTGACGGTTGGATTCGCCACCAGTCCTTATATGTTATGGGCGCCGCCGATCGATGCCATCACGGATAACGTGAAAGCGGCGAAGATCCGGATCGAGCAAGTTATTAACAGTGAAGTGGTGGATGATTCCGACGGATTTGAAGTCCAGGGCGTCATTACGCTCAACGAACCCATTCAGTCGGGATTGTTGTGGGCGGTCGGGTCGACCGATAAAGTGATCGGATGGACGCCGACGGGTACGTTCAGCCCGATCAAGCTGGAATATTCGAAGGACAACTTCGCCACAGACGTGCAGTTGATCGCGAGCGGCGTGGCGAACTCGGCGCATAATACGCCGAAGACCTGGACATGGAGTGCCGGGATCCCCAATGACCTGAGTGATAACATCAAGATCCGTGTGATCTATGAGGGTGACCCGGACATGAAGGCGGTGAGTCCGAACGTGATCAAGTTCGTAGGGTCATTGGACGTGACGTCCCCGGAGAGCGCGGGGATCGTGTGGTACGTCGGTGAGACAGGGAAGGTCATTTCGTGGGACGCGAACGGTACGATCACGAACGTGAACATTTATTATAAGACCTCGGCGGGCGGCAGCGACAATGTGATCATTTTGAACGACGGGGGGCATGGCAACCTCGGGAATTTGTATAACTGGACGAATCCGGTCCCTGATGAGAAATCCGAGACATGTTATATCAAGGTGGCGGATACCGCGCATCCGACGGATATTTATTCGGTCTCGACCGTACCGTTCTCGATCCGTCCGGTCATTACGGTGACGGTGCCCGGGCTGGACCAGAATATCGAAGTAGGGACTTCGAACAACACGGTGACGTGGTCGATCAACTCGACGAAGGTGACCAAGACGGACATTTATTACTCAATCAATGGGCAGGCCGGGCCGTTCGACCAGCTGATCTCATCGGGTGTCAACACCACCCAGGGGCCAAACTCTTATGCGACGTGGGGTCCCGTGGCGGACACGATCGGCGGGGACATCGTGATCAAGGTCAGGGACAAGTCGAGCGACGTGGTCAACGACAACGTGTACGGGCTGTCTCCGAGCTTTGATATCGTCGGCAAGATCACGGTCAACGAGCCGCATTTGAACGAGAACGTTCCTTCAGGTTCGTCCAAGACGATCTCGTGGACGAAACAGGGTACGCTGGGCAACGTGAAGATCTATTACAAGCATGACGGCAGTTTTGAATATATCAACACGGTGGACAGCAACAGCTTCTCCTCGTACAACTGGAACCCTGTGCCGGTGCAGATCGAGGTCAATTCCCAGGTGAAGGTGATCCAGCAGGCAAGCGAAGGGACGGCGGATGAGGTTTTGGGATTATCGCCGTTATTTAATATCATCGGCCAGTTCACGATGACGGACCCCGGCACGCTCAATTCGGGCGCGGCGTATAGCGTGGTCTGGAACAACTACGGTCTGCAGGGTGAGATCCCCAACGCAAAACTTGAATTCTTCGATGGCACGGCCTGGCATAATATTGATTACAAGACGACTGATACGGGTATCGCGCCGAACTCCGGCACTTATTCCTGGACCGTGCCGACGGATGTGCGTTCGGTTGCCTGTAAATTCAGAGTTTCCGATCCTGCGAATGCCGGCACATTCGATGAAACCAATACCTTTGAGATCAGGCCTATTGTCAGCGTGACGGCGCCGGTGGGAACGGCGAAGTGGGTGATCGGGACGCAGACGGGAAATAATATCGTGTGGAGCACGACGGGCCCTGTGCCGACGGTCAAGATCGAATATTCAAAAGATAACGGCAGCAATTATACTTATGTGATTACGCCTTCGGTCCTGGGCAACTCCTCGCCGTTTGAATGGGACATCCCGACCGACCAGGATATTATCACGGACCACACGGTGGGGCTGGAGCAGAAGGCCCGGATCCGGGTCATGGACACGTCCCTGTCGGCCGTATACGGGTTATCGTCTTTATTCATGGTGAAGGGTTCTATTGCGGTGACGAACCCCAACACCTCAAGTCCCGCGCTGAAGGTTGGTTTGGCGCAGAACATCGAATGGACGACCCCGTGCACCGGTGCGGCCACTATGGGCAACGTGAAGGTCCAGTTCTCGAAGACGGGGCTGGCGCCGTGGACGGACATCGCGACAGTGGCGTTTGGCGCGAGCCCGTACACGCTATGGACACCGCCGATCGATTCGATCACGAATAATGTCAAAGACGCGAAGGTCCGGGTTGAACAGGTGATCAACAATGAGGTGGTTGACGATTCCGACGGGTTCGAGATCGAAGGCAGCATCCGCATCGATTCGCCGGATATTGACGCGCCGACCTGGTTTGTCGGCGATCCCCAGCAGATTAAATGGACGCCGACAGGTACGTTCGGTTACGTGAAGATCGAATATTCGAGTAATGGTTTTACGAATGAGTCCGCGACCGTGGTGGAGGCGCCGACCTACGCCAACTCGGCCCACAACGTCCAGGCGGCCTATAATTGGACTGTTCCCAATTTGATCGGTTCCAATTTCAAGGTCAGAATATCGGACGTCAATGACGCCAATGTTGTGGATGTCTCGGCCAGCCCGTTCGTTATCAAGGGCAAGGTCGTGGTGAGCGAACCCAACGGCGGGGAAACCTGGTATGTCGGCGACACCAACCGCAAGATCAAGTGGCAGGCGACCGGTCCTGTTCCCACGGTCAGGATCGAATATTCCAAGAATAACGGCGGGCAGTGGACTGAAATTATTGCTGATGCCACGGCCGGTGCTGGCGCGGGCGAATATACCTGGCCGGCGGTCGCGGATGCCATATCCGATCAATGTCTGATGCGTGTGTCTTCGACCAGTGACCCGACGGTCATCGATGTGTCCAACGCGGTCTTCTTTATCAAGGGTAAATTGCAGGTCACCGCTCCCGACGCGAACACGCGTTGGGTCGCCGGGTCCAGCGGAAATGCCATCACCTGGGTCAGGACTGGAAGCATCGCGAACGTCAAGATCGACTACGCCGTCGACGGCGGGCTGTTTGACAATCCGATCATCGCCTCAACCAACGCCGCCAACCAGACGTTTGCCTGGAATAACTTGCCGAATCATGTGAGCAACAGTTATATTGTCAAGGTCACGGACCTCAACGACCCGAATAACGTCTCCGCGGTATCCCCGTCGTTCAAGATCGTAGGCAGTGTCACCGTCACCAAGCCGGACGGCACCGAACAGATCAAGGTCGGGCAGAACTTCAAGGTCGAGTGGACCAAGGCGGGCGATTTCGCGAACGTGCGCATCGAATATTCCGGCAACGGCGGCGCGGGTTACACTTATCAGATCATTGATTCAACGCCGGCTGGCAACCTGTTCTACTGGTGGAACAATATTCCGACCGATAAAGTTTCGCCGACCGTCGTCATTAAGGTTACTGATACAAACGATATCCTCACCGTCGATCCTTCCGCGGCCTTCAAGATCCAGGGTATTTTTGATGTCCTGACCCCTGACGGCGGCCAAACCCTGGTCGTCGGGTCGAACTATGACATCACCTGGAACACGACGGGTAACATTACCCAGATCCTGCTGGATTATTCAACCAATAGCGGTGCTGGCTGGACGCCGATCACGCCTGTGGCCATTGCCAATACTGGTTCCAAGTCGTGGAGCGTTCCTGACGCCATTTCGGATTATTGCCGTGTGCGCGTCACGGATGCCAACGATCCGGACGCCAAAGACATATCGGCCGGTGATTTCTTTATCAAAGGTAAATTGCTGATTACCTCACCGACCGACTCAACCGGCGCCTGGCTCGTGGGGACAACCCAGCCGATCACCTGGCAGGTCACCGGCTCTATTTCAAATGTGAAACTGGAATTTTCCGTGGACGGCGCGGGGTACGAACCGATCCCGACGGCGGATAACCTGCCTGCCACGCCATCGAGTTTTGACTGGCAGATCCCGGACAGGATTTCTTCCCAGGTCAAGGTCAAGATCACAAACAAGAATGACCCGACGGTATTTGATGAATCAAATGATGTTACACCCCTTTCCATTACCGGCCAGCTTGATTTGACCGCGCCGGTAGGGGGTGAAACCTGGTATGTGGGAGATCAAAACACCATTTCCTGGACCAAGGTCGGGACGATCCCGGCCGTCAACCTGCAGTATAATATTTCTGGCGGCACGTACCTCGATATTACCGACGCGCAGAACCTGACCGGCAGTTCCTTTAACTGGATCCTCCCCGACATTGTCAGCTCGCAGGTCAGGGTCAAGGCCATCAACGCCAATCCCGCCAAGCCGACCACCCCGGGTGTTTCTGGTCTCTTGACGGTCAAAGGCAAACTGGTCCTTACGAATCCGGTGACCGCCGGAGTTGTCTGGGACGTAAATATCGACAAGAGCGTCACGTGGACGCGCACGGGGTCGGTGGGTAATATCCGGTTGGAATATGACTATGGCAGCGGATTCGCCACCATCGCCGGTGCCGAGAACCTCGCTTCGACACTTCTCACATTCAACTGGAATGTGCCGAATACGATCAGTGATAACGTGGTATTGCGCATTGTGCCGATAAACGCTAATGAAGCGGATCAGGATGATTCTGTCTCGTTTAAGATCGCGGCTGATTTACAGCTCAATTCACCGTTGGGAGGGGAAGTGTGGGTGGTCGATGACAACCAGCCGATCACCTGGACCAAGCGCGGGACGATCGCCAACGTTGTTATCAAATATGACACGGCCGCTGGTCTTGGCGGGTATACTAACACGATCGCTACCCGTCCAGCGGGTGACGGCAGTTATTCCTGGCCGGTCCCCGACGTTATCGGCGACCAGTTAAGGGTACGCATTGAAGACGCCGTCGCCTCAAGTACTGTCTCTGACGCGTCACCGGCGAACTTTGCAATCCGCGGATCGGTTTTGGTTACCCGTCCCGTGGGGACCGGCCCGGGCAAGCAGGTCTGGATCTCCGAGACCCCGGAAAATATCAATTACACGGTCCACGGTTCCATCGCGTCGGTCGAGATCCGATATTCATTAGATGACGGCGGGAGTTATCCCGCGGACAAGGTCATTGCCCCGTCCGAGTCCGCCGGGCCGGGCAACAAGACTTATCCGTGGACGGTCCCTGTCTATACATCGACCCTTGCCAAGATCAAAGTCACGGCCCTGGGATACAGCAACGTTTATGACGAGAGCGACCAGTTCACCATCCGCGGCGGATTTACATTTATCCATCCGCTTCTGGATGAACGCTGGCAGGCCAACTCCGCCAAACTGATCGAGTGGAACACGCTGGGTAACATTCCACAGGTTTATATACGCTATTCCCTGAATAACGGTCAGGATTGGGCGTTTGTCAATGACGGCTCCGCGATAGCGAATATCGGAAATTACAACTGGACTATCCCGAACGTGATTTCTACCCAGGCCAAGGCGAGGGTTACCGACATCAATGATTCCGCCGCTTCCGCCGATTCCGACCGCTTCTTCATCCACGGGTCCGTGACGTTGACCCAGCCCAACGGCCAGGAGAAGTTCAAGGGCGGCCAGTCGGACAACGCCAGTAAGATCAAGTGGACCATGGTCGGGCCTATCCCGGCCGTGGATTTGGCCTTGTCGACCAACGGCACCAACGGCACCTACACGACCTTTGCCACCAACCAGCAGGCGTCGTTGCTGGAATATCAGTGGTCCGTGCCGACGAACGTCCTCTCGAGCAACTGCTTTATCCGTATCCGGGACACCAACGATTCTTTGGTCGAAGACAAATCCGACCTGGCCTTCAAGATTATGGATAATATTGTGGTTTCCGCGCCCAGCGGCGGCGAGAAATGGACCGTCGGGACACAGCAGAACATCACCTGGACGTCCCTCGGTTTGGCGCCGGAGGTTAATATCAAATATTGCATCGAGCCGACGTTAACGCAGTGGCAGCCGGTCGCCTCCAACGTGCCTAACGCCGCCAACGGCAGTTATCCGTGGACGATCCCGCCGACGATTTCCGCCACCACCCGCGTGCGCTTGAACGCGGTGATCGGCGGTTCTGAAGATGCCGATTCAGTTTCCTTTTCTGGCGCCGACTTTATGATCAAGGGTAATATCGTCGTGACCGTTCCCAACGGCGGCACAGGCCCGACCTATGCCGACAAGGAAAAGTGGGGCGCGGACAGCCAGCAGTGGATCCGTTGGACGTGGCAGGGCAATATCGACAAGGTCGATATCCATTACTATAACGGTTCGACGTGGGTTACCATCGACCCGGCCCAGGGGCTGACCAATATCGGGGAATACCAGTGGACGATCCCCGCCATATCCACGAGCGGGGCCCTGGTCAGGGTACGTGATAATAGCCTGACGTTCCAGAATGAGGTTTATGATATTTCGGATAATCCGTTTAAACTCATGCCGCGCATCGTGATCACGCAGCCCAACGGCGCGAACGTCTGGTACGCGGGCAGTACGGGCAATATTATCTGGAGCAAATACGGGCCGGCTTCCTTCAATACGGTCCAGATCGATTACTCTGTCAATGATCCGGCGTTCACCACGCCTGTGTCCATCACGCCTTCAACGCCTAACTCCGGTACGTATGACTGGCTGAACATCCCGGCGGAGGCGGTTTCGGGCGCCGTCCGGATACGGATCGCCAAGCCGGATGACCTGGCTGACGTTTATGATATTTCCGACGGTGATTTCCGCGTCCGCGCCAACTTTACCATGAACACGCCCAACGGCGCGCAGAAGTGGGTGGTGGGCAGCACCCAGACCATCTCCTGGAGCCAGGTCGGTAATACTACGGGCGCCAAATTCACCTATTACAGGCAGACCAACCCGGCCATCAACGGCACCTTCACGCTGAATAATCTTTACACAACGGGGACTTCGACCTATGACTGGAGTATCCCGAACTTCATCTACAGCGATCTGTTAATGAAGGTCGAGGACCCCAATGATAACGGGGCCTTTGATCTTTCAGACGCGGTCTTCAAGATCATGCCTGGATTTACCGTCACATCGCCTGACGCCAATTCCGCGAATGAAGCGGACTACAAATGGTATGTCGGTGATCCGGCGACCATCGCCTGGACCTACACGGGCACGGTTGACCAGGCCGGTATCTATTATTCCACGGTCGGTGGTATTGACGGCAGTTGGGTATCTTTGACGTCCGCCAACGCCAGCGACCTCTCGTGGACATGGGCGTCGGTGCCCAACGCGATCACAGCGCAACTGAAGATCAAAGTCGGCGCGGCCAATGACGCCGACGCGTACGGTGTGTCGCAGGGCATGTCCAGGATCCGCGCCAAATTTGCCTTGACCGCGCCCGACGGCACCGAAGAACTGACCGTCGGAGATCCCTTCAACATCGTCTGGACCAATGTGGGTACGGTCAACAATGTCGACCTTCATTATTCGCTGGATAACTTCGCCACCGCCGGTCTGCCCATCCAGACCAATTATGCCAACGGGGCCAACGGCGGCAATTTCAACTGGACCGTCCCGGATAATATTTCGCAGACCGTGCGCGTCAGAGCCAGAAGCACCAGTGATACGGACGCGTTCAAGATTTCCCAGGAGTTCAGGATCAAGGGCAGCGTCTGGGTGAACGCGCCTGTCTTGAATGACGCCTGGGAGATCGGACAGGGCAAGCAGGTTAAGTGGGGATGGAAGGGTACGGTCCCCAACATCAAGATCACCTATTCGCTGCTGGATGATAACGGCACGCCCGGAATTCCCGGCGACGACTTCCAGGGGCCGTTTAATCCGATCCAGGAGAACGTGGGAACGCCCAACGACGGTATCGTGACCAACGGGGCCGGGGCGGGGGGTGTTGGCTCCGAAGCCACTTATACCTGGACCATCCCGGATCAGGCCAATAATGGTGTGCTGTTGAAAGTCGCCGATGCCCGTCCATCCGAAGTGGATATTGAAGACACCAGTGACGCTTTTAAAATCATCGGTTATTTGGTCATCAAGACACCGACGGTCAATGAGAAGCTCGCGGTCCAGAGCGTTTACCGGATCCGCTGGGAATGGGGCGGCACCATGCCGGAGGTCGGCATCACGCTTTCGACCAACGGTTTCGCGGATGAGAGCCAGAACTTCAATGTCGGCACGGTCCCTAACGCGGCCGGTGCCGGTGGGCCGGGGTCGGAGCATTATTATGACTGGACGGTGCCTGATAACATTTCACCGAATTGTAAGTTGCGTATCTATGACCCGCGTGTTCCGACCGTCGTCAACAGCGTATCGCCGGTCTTCAAGATCCAGGGCGCCTTTACAATGACCGCGCCGACGCCGGAGTTGAACAATAACGGTACACCCAGTGATGGATCGGACGACTTCTATGAGATCCGCTGGGTCACCAACGAAGTGCGTGATATCAACTGGACGACATTTGGGACCATCGGTAACGTTGACCTCGTTTATGCCAAGGACTTTAATACTGATGGAGTTATTAATGATGCCGATTTCGCCCAGGAAATTCCGATGGTCAACGCCACCAATATCGCCAATGACGGTTCCTTCTCCTGGGTCGTTCCCAATGAGCGCTATTCAAGTCCGCCGTATTATGTGCCGGTGAAGATCCGCGTGTATGACCATAATGACCATGATGTCTATGTGCAGGGGCCGACACCTTCCAACGGCGTGGATACGGTGAAGATTGATTATTACAGGATCATCTGGGATATCCGTGACCTCGTTACCAACCAGCCGATCTCGGGTTTGACCGTTGCCGACGATTCGGGATGGAACGCCCAAGGGCTTTCCTCGCCGGTCATTCACTATGTGCCGGCCGGGTATTGGACAGCGTCTTGGACTCATAGGGATTATGGCCCTATTTCCGAATCGTATTTGACCGGCTGGGACGCGACCGCCAGCGTGTACAGAAAAGATCGGACAATCTTCCGGACCATGGAAACCCTCGTCGTGCACATCTGGCGCGCGTATTCTGAATTCTCCTACGAC
The DNA here is from genome assembly GCA_003522725.1 of Candidatus Omnitrophota bacterium. Lineage (GTDB taxonomy): Bacteria > Omnitrophota > Gorgyraeia > Zapsychrales > Zapsychraceae > UBA10015. Next base: position 25,017 of record DPIG01000028.1, on the reverse strand, counting down.
GTGCCGTTGGATAAATTGTTTATCACCTCTTGGCTGGAGAGAGACGGTTCGCTGGTGCCCGGCGCCCAGATCATCGACGTCAGTATTTATGACGGCAACGACAGGATCCAGCGCAGGACAGTGTTGGTGGACGAGGTCAATAACAAACATTTGTATCACACGGATATCCCGGACACGGTCAAGCTCTGGACGGGCACGCGCCTGAACAATAACGGCACGCCGCTTAATCCCGACGATGATTACGAGGAAGTGCGTACCATGGACAATGTCATCGCCGACAGCGCCCCGGACAAGATCAGCGAGGCGGCGATCCCGTCCTCCTTTAGCGGGTTCTTCGGGCAAAACTGGTCACCGACAATCCATAGTATCGGGGCCCAGACGATACCTCAATTGCAGTCCGGAAAAGTCTACACGGTCGTCACGTATATGGGGATCTCCACGGGCGCCACGTTCAAGACGCCGGTGTCTTTTTCGGTCACTATTCCGATCACGATGGAGGGCGTTTCCGACGCTGTCCAGGCCATGCAAGCGACGGTTAACAGCACGCTGGACAAGCCGATCTCGGAAGTCGACGCCAACTTAAGGAGAATCCTTGCCGGGGATAATGCCAATATCGATGACATTGCCGCCCAGGGTGGTATCAAGGGAATTGTGGAAGACAAACTGGACGCCCAGGTGGATATCATCCAGCAAGCCGCGGATGACATGCAGGCGGCCTTTGACGCGGTCCTGACGAGCTTTGAGCAGAGCACCACGGAGGCGATCACCTTGCTGAAGGAAGGGGCAGCGACCATCGAGACAGCCGGTACAACGCTCCAGGAAACGGCGGAGAAATATTCGTGGAAGGTGACCGTCGCGCCCAGCCCCGCGTTGACCGGGGATACGGTGACCATACAGTTGACGGGTCTGCCGTCGAAGATCCCTCTATTGGATATCTATAGCCATGACAATAAAGTTATATTCGATGATGTGAACTTTATAGAAACGACACCGGGCGTGTACTCTTATCAATTCAAGGCTAACAGCAAATTTACGGCCGGCAAGGCGTACAGCTACGTGGTCGTGGAATCGACCACCAGCGGGTTTATCACGGGTTCGGCGATGGTGGAATCCATGAGCTTGACGACGATCGCTGGGTTGGCCGCCGCCGCGCCGGAGGCCGAGCGCGTGGCCAAGAAGGCACTGGAAGCCATCAAGAACGTCGAAGCGGTGGTCGTCTCCGGAGAGAACATCAACATCTCCATGACGTTAAAGAATTTGAAGGAATCCGTCGACGCGCTGCCGGAGCAATTTGCCAAGGAAGGCGTTTCTCCGAAGATCCTGGATACGGTGGAGGAGATCTCCGGCAGGTTGAAGTCGATGGCTGGCAACGAAGGGTATGATCTCAAGCAGGTCTTCCAAAAGGCGCTGACGGAATCGCCCAGTATCAAAGACCTGCGCATGAGGACTGAAGAGATCAACTCCGTGATCGAACTGTTGCAGGAATTGTTCGAATCCAAGTTCGGCGGCAGGGACGCGCCGGTTGTTTCCACCTCCGTCGAAGGCGGCAGCGTCGTGTTCCGTATCTTCGCCGCCAACCCGTCAAAGGTCAAACCGCAAAAGGTGCAGATCAAGAATTATCTTCTTGAAGAAGTCAAACCGCGCGATATCATGGACCTTAACGGTCTGGACCTCGAGTATGATGCCGAAAAGTCCTTATACTACGTCTACAAGAATGATCTTGAGCTCGCCCCCGGCGAGGTGCGGGCCTTCAGGGTGCACGTTGAGGACATCTGGTTCGTGGCGCAATCGATCTTGACGGATATCAGAGAGCGCGCCAGTGGTATCCTTGCCCGGCTGGACAAGAGCGAATACTTCGACCAGGCCAAGGTCATTGCGGACAGTATCTTCTCGAGACTGGATTATATTGCCGCCTCGCAGGGTGATGATTCCATGAGCCGCGAGCAGCATATCGGATTGTATCGCGAAAACGTCAAGACTATCGAAGCGATCAAGGAAGATATCGCGAAAATGGAGAAGATCCTGGTCACGGCCGGCGGACCTCCGGCGCCGGAAATGCTGGCCAAGAGCAGAATAAAGGCCAATGAACCGACGAAAACGATGACCTGGATTGTTATCTTCCTTATCGTCATATTTGTCGGGCTTCTGGCGGGCGTTCTGTTCTTCACCTGGTACAGCCAGACCAAGATCAGCAAGGAAGAGCTTCTTTCCGCCCGAAGGTCCGCGTTCCCTGAAAGTGCCGCGCAAAAGGGAAAAGAGGAAGATAAGGCGGGAGCTCCAAAATAAGCGGGGTATCCTTTTTGAAAGGTTTGTTGAGTGATCCTGCTGGACGTTACCGTTTTAAGCCCAACCCAGGTCATCTTCGAAGGCAAAGCCAGGAACATGATCGTTCCCGGCGAGCAGGGCGTGTTCGAGGTATTACCCTTTCATAAACGTATCTTAAGCCGTCTTCTCGCGGGGACCATGCGCATTGAAGAGCGCAGTTTCCCGATGCGCCGCGGCATCATCAAGGTTAACCAGAACAGGGTAACGGTCATTATGGAAGAGGCGCTGCGGGATGGACCATAATCTGGCCTTGCTGTTGATCTTCAGTTTGTGCGTCATCGGTCCCTGCGCCGTTTTCGCCGTCGGGAGCTACGCCAGCATCAATGCCTTGGGACGGAACCCGTCCAGCGCCCCCAAAATATTCACGGCCATGATCATCGGGTTGGTCTTCGCGGAATCCATCGCGGTCATCGCCATGCTGATCGTGTTCCAGTTGTTCAGCAAAACTTAAAAAAGACAGGTCAATATGCTTATTGTGTCGATGCTGATCATGATGGTCGTTATTTTTGGCGGACTGATCCTGATCCTGCGTAAAGTGTTAAGCCAGAACGTGAGTCTGGCGACCCGCCATCTTGACGAACTCAACGACGATTACGCCAAGAAAGAAGCGGACCTCAAGCGCCAGCTCGACGACGTGCGGCAAAAATCCGAAGAGATCATCCGCAAGGCCCAGGAGGAAGCGGCGCAGGCCAGGGCGCAGATGATGAAGGACGCGGAAGCGCAGAAAGTCAAGCTTTTGCAGGAAACCCACACCCAGGCCGAGGAGTTGATGCAGCAGGCGGATAAATCGCGGCAGATGCTCCTGGATGAGATCAAGGACAGGATCGCCAGGGAAGCGGTGGACAAGGCCTGTGAATTGATCCAGGAAACTTTACCGGAACAATTCAAGCTCAAGGTGCATGAGCACTGGATGGAAGAGCTTATGGAAAGCGGTTTTGCCCAGTTGGAACGTCTGAAGATCCCCGAAGATATCAAGGAAGTAAAAATTATTTCCGCATTCGCGCTCAATGAGGGTCAGCGTAAAAATCTCACCAGGAAATTAAAGGACGCTTTGAACAAGGATATATCCCTTAAGGAGGAGATCGATCCACGGGTCGTGGCCGGTTTTATCATTCATATCGGCAGCCTCGTTTTGGATGGAAGTCTAAAGCACAAGATCCAGGAGAGGGCGAGGAATGTCTAATGCGCAGACGACCGGCGGCGACAAGAACCTGCCTGCCCTGCCTGTCCGGCAGGCAGGCGGCAGGCAGGCTTCCGCCCGATTCGAGCTCCGCGAAGTAGGGCAGGTCCTGGCGGTACGCAAATTCATCGTCATGGCCAGGGGGCTTCCTTCCTGCATGAACGGCCAGCTGGTGGAATTCGCCAACGGCGTCCCGGGCTTGGTCATGGGGTTCACCGAAGACAAGGTGCAGATCCTGGTGCTGGGGGACGCCACACAGATCTGCGCCGGAGATGAAGTTTATAATAAAGGCAAATCATTAAATCTTCCGGTCTCCGACGGATTTCTAGGCCGGGTCGTCAACAGCCTTTGCCAGCCGCAGGACGGCCTGGGTCCCGTCGAAGCCAAAGATTATTTCCCCGTCTTTCGCGTGGCTGCCGGTGTCATGGACCGGACCCCTATCAAGAAAACCCTGGAGACCGGGACGTTGATCCTCGACGCTATTATTCCCATCGCCATGGGGCAGCGCCAGCTTCTGATCGGCGACCGGTTGACCGGCAAGACTTCGACCGCCCTCGATGCCATCATTAATCAAAAAGGAAAGAATGTTAATTGCATTTACTGCTGCGTCGGCAAACCTTATTCCAGCCTGGTCAAGGTGCTGGACATCCTCAAAGAAAAAGACGCGTTGCCTTATACGATCGTCGTCAGCGGTATCGCTTCCGTATCCACGGGAGAGCAATATCTGGCCCCCTATACGGCCTGCCTGTTGGGGGAATACTTCATGCACAACGGTAAGGACGTCCTCGTTGTCCTCGATGATCTGACCAAACACGCCTGGGTCTACCGGCAGATCAGTCTTCTCCTGGAGCGGGCCCCGGGCCGGGAGGCGTATCCCGGGGACATATTTTACATCCATTCCCAGCTGGTAGAGCGCGCCGGATATTTAAAAGAGGAACTGGGCGGGGGTTCCATGACCTTTCTCCCGATCGTGGAGATCCTGCAGGGGGATGTTACCGGCTATATCCCCACCAATTTGATCTCCATGACCGACGGGCAATTGTATTTTTCAACTCCGCTTTTTAACAAGGGGTTCAAGCCGGCCATCGATTTCGGCCTTTCGGTCTCCCGTATCGGTAACAAGGCGCAATGGCCGGTGATGAAGCAGTTGAGCAAATCTTTGCGTCTGGACTATCTCCAATACCGGGAACTTGTCCAGATGACGCAGCTGCGCTCGACCGGGCTCTCCAAAGAGGCGGAGAACAAGCTCAAGCGCGGCGAGGTCATCAATCAGCTCATCGTCCAGGGCAAGAACCAGCCGCTGGCGATCGAAGAGCAGATCATTTATCTTTACGCGCTCAATAAGGGGGTCCTCGACGGTCTTTCAAGCAGCCAGATCAAACAGTTCCGCAAGGATATTCTGGCGTTCATGCAGAAGCGTCACCCGGGATTCTGTCCCAGGATCCGTGAAACGAAGGAATTGAGCGACGACCTTAAAGAAAATATCGAAGACGTTCTCAAGGCGTACCTGACCGAAATGGTGAAATGAGGGGCAGGGAGTTTTGGGAGGTATTTAACCCCTCATCCCGAGGAGCAAAGCGACGAGGGATCTCAAAGCAAATAAAAAGTGATAAGCCCAAAAGGATATTGTTACATATTGACTAATAGAGGAAAGAATGTTTTGTATACTGGCTCCACACAAGACCTTATCAAGCGAGTCAAAGAACATCGAAATGGTTATCAGAAAGGATTTACACAAAAGTATAATGTCAATTGGTTAGTCTATTATGAGGCATTCGAAGGTATTGATAGGGCAAAGGATAGAGAAAAAGAGGTCAAGGGGTGGAGACGAGACAAGAAGATTAAATTGATAGAATCGAAGAATAGACAATGGAAAGATCTTTATGATGAATTGGTCAGAGATCCTTCAGCCCTTCGGGCTTCAGGATGAGCCCCCAAGGGAAAAACTCCTCGAGGGCTCATGAAAACGGTATCGGCCCTTAAGCAGGACCTGGAATTTAACGGCGGGCTCGCCTCCCTGATCGGCGTATTGAAGAACATCGCCGTGTCCCAGTACCATGCCATGGAATCGCGGGCGAAAAGTTTTGAAAAGCTTAAATCCGCCATTTACAGCTTTTTGGAGATCATCGACCCGCGCCAGGTCGCCCATCCGTTCCTTAACCCTCGCAATGAGGTGCAGATGGTCGTCGCCGTTACCTCGGACAGCGGTCTGCTGGGAGGGTTGAACAAAGAGGTGATCGATGCCGCCCTGGCGGAACTGGCGAAGATCCCCGGGCGGCTGGTCGTCATCGGGGAAAGGGGGAAGATGTACGCCCGCGAGACCAAGACTTCCTGTGTCGCCTTCCCCGGCATCAAGGAAGGGGAGATCCCCACCCTGGCGATGCAGCTGCGCAATTATGTTTTGGGAAAATTCATCGAGGAATCCCTCGGGCATTTGAAGGTTGTCTATCCCAGGTCGATCAGTTTTACCGTCCAGCGGATCGAAACGGTTGCTTTCTTGCCTTTTCGCCTGGAGGCCAGGCAATCGGATGAACCACCGCCGTTACTAAGCGAGGTCATCCTCGAATCCCTGCCGGCGGACGTCGTCGAATATTGCGTGTATCTGTGGATCGAGCAGAAACTCGCCGAGATATTTGCTTTCAGCAAGCTGGCGGAATACGCCGCCCGCTTCTCCCATCTGGAACGAAGCGCCCAGCGGTTAAAGGAAATGGACCAAAAGCTCAAGATGCAGTATTTTCGCGTCCGGCATGAGATCATCGACCGGAACATGCGTGAACTCTTCGCGACCAGACAAATTTATGCCAGCTAAGACAATAAGTGAAACTCCAGGCCGTATCGTTTCCGTCCAGGGCCCCGTTGTGGACGTAAAGTTCACCAATGCTCAGGATGTCCCCAATATTTATAGCGTTCTGACGACCGAAAACGTGGACAAGGAAGTGGTCGTCCTGGAGGTCGCGGAGCATTTACCCGGGAACATCGCCCGGTGCATTTCCATTAATTCGACTATTAATTTACAGCGCAGTACTCCGGTTAAAGTGCTGGGAAGCACCATTGAGATCCCGGCGGGCGAGGCGCTTTACGGGCGGATCATCAATATGCTCGGGCAGCCCATCGACCAGAAAGGCCCGATTGGCAGCGGCCTGGAGATGTTTCCCATCCGCAAAAAAGATATGGGAAGCCAGGTCAAAGGCGGAAAGACCAGGCAGAAAAGTTTTGAACGCATGGAAACGGGGATCAAGATTATCGATGTTCTGTTTCCCGTTGTTAAAGGCAGCAAGACGGGGATCCTCGGCGGCGCGGCGCTGGGTAAAAGTATCCTGACTTTGGAGATCATCCAGCATATCGTCAAGAAATACCGCGGCAGCTGTGTTTTTACGGGGATCGGCGAACGTATCCGTGAGGGCAACGAGTTGTATTATGAGTTGCTCAAGCACGAGGTCATCGACAAGACCATGATGGTCTTCGGGCAGATGAACGATCCTCCGGGGGCGCGTTTCGGTGTCGCCATGACGGGCGTTACGATGGCGGAGGCCATCCAGCGCAAGAACCAGGACGTCCTTTTATTCGTGGACAATATTTTTCGTTTTATCCAGGCGGGCGCCGAGATTTCGACCTTGCTTGGGCGTGTTCCCTCGGAGACGGGATATCAGCCGACGTTGATCGCCGAGGCCAGCGAGTTCCATGAACGGATCCGTTCCACGCCGGAGGGGGGCGGTTCGATCACGTGCTTCGAGGCCGTGTACGTCCCGGCGGATGATTTGACCGACCCGGCGGTCGTGGCAATATTTAGCTTTTTGGACTCGATTTTGGTCCTTTCCCGTGAGAAAATCCAGTTGGGATTATACCCGGCCGTCGATCCTTTGGCCTCATCCTGCGCCAATCTGGACATCGATATCGTCGGTGCCCGGCATTTTGAGATCGCCCAGGAGATCATAAGAATTTTTCAAAGGTACGAAGAATTGCGGCGTATCGTTCTTGTCATCGGGATCGATGAACTTTCCGCCGCGGACCGGACCCTTTACGAGCGGGCAAGAAAGTTGCAGAATTTTTTGACACAGCCTTTTTATGTGGCTGAACCCTATACGGGCAAGAAGGGTGAATACGTCAGCCTCGCCCAGTCGCTGGATGGCTGTGAGCGGATCATCGCCGGGAAAGTGGACCACCGGCCAGAGGAGGAATTTTACCTGATCGGCGCTTTAACGTAAAAGGACATGGCCAACAAACGAAAACTTACCGGTGAGATCCTTGTCCAGAAAGGGCTTATCAGCCAGGAACAATTGGCCGGGGCGCTCGGTGAACAGGAAGTGACGAAAGAATTCCTGGGGGCGATCCTTTTAAAGAAAAAATGGGTTAAGGAAAAGGACCTGATGCAAGCACTTTCCGAGCACTTCAATATACCCCTGGTCGATCTGAAGAACCAGTACATCGACTGGGACCTCGTGAAGCATTTCAGCCCGTCGCTCATTATGGACCATCATTATTTTCCTTTCGCGCGTGACGACCGGTCGGTGACAATGGCTGTTATCAACCCGCTGGACGCCTGGAGCCTGAAGAGGGCCGAGGAAGAATCCAGGGGGCTGGTGCTCAAACTGGCCCTGACTTCCCAGGCGGACATGGAGGATGCCGTCAAGCGGTATCATCTTTATATCCAGAAGAATGTGCCTAAAATCCTAGACTGATATGTCCAAAAAGATCGATCTCATCCTGGCGGACGCGCTGGTGGAAAAGGGGCTGGTCGCTCAAAAGCAGATGGATACCCTCGCGCAGGAGGCTGATAGCTCGGGCGAGGGATTGCAGGCCATTGTGCTCCAGCGCGGGATCCTCGGCGAAAAAGATATCCTGACAGTGCTGGCGGAGAAATTGCGGATCAGCTGTGTCCAGCTCAAGGAGGTTATCATCGAGAAATCCGTCCTGGATAAAGTCCCCGTCAAGGTCGCGTCTTATTACGGGTTCGTTCCACTGAAGATCAGCGGGAGGATCTTGACGGTCGCGGTCCCCTCGCCGCTGGAGATCAAGATCCAGGATGAGATCAGGACCCAGCTCGGTTACGGGATAGAGATCGCGCTCGCCGGACAGGACGATATCGCCGACGCGCTCAAGAGATGTTACGGGTTAGGCGCGGATACCGTCAATAAGATCGTGACCTCCGGGGAAAAGAAGACAGGCGCTTCTTCCATGCCCGAAGAAGAGCCTCAGAGGGCGGCGGTCGAAGACATCGCGAAGATGGCCGGGGACGCCTCGGTCATCCGTCTGGTCAACCAGATCCTTTTGGACGGCTGGCGCAAGCGCGCGACCGACATCCATATCGAACCCCGGCGCCAGGGGGTGAGCCTGCGTTACCGTATCGATGGCATGCTTTGCGACGCCCAGGTCGCCCCGGAAATCAAGAACTACTTGAACGCGATCATCTCGCGCATCAAGATCATGTCGAACCTTAACATCGTGGAGCGCCGCCTGCCGCAGGACGGGCGGGCGATCGTCAAGGTGCAGGACCAGATGCTGGACCTGCGTATCTCGACGATCCCCACGCCGTTCGGGGAGAGTGTCGTCATAAGGCTTTTGCCGTCCCAGATGCTCTTTAGTCTTGAGAAATTAGGATTGCCGAAACGGGAAATGCAGGCGTTGGAGGCGTTGATCCAAAAGCCCCACGGGATCATTTTCGTGACGGGCCCGACGGGAAGCGGGAAAACGACCACCCTTTACAGCTGCTTGAGCCGGATCAACACGCGCGAGCGCAAGATCATCACGCTGGAGGACCCCATCGAATACGAGATGGCGGGGGTCACCCAGATCCAGGTCATGCCGGAGATCGACTTTGACTTCGCGCGCGGGCTGCGCAGCGTCCTGCGTCATGATCCGGATGTCATCATGCTTGGCGAGGTCCGCGATCTGGAAACGGCGGAAATCGCCATTCGTGTCGCTTTGACCGGCCATCTGGTTTTTTCGACCCTGCATACCAACGACGCGGCCAGCGGCATCACCCGTTTGATCGATATCGGCGTGGAACCTTATCTTCTGGCTTCCAGCGTCGAGGAATTCATCGCCCAGCGGCTTATCCGCACGATCTGTCAGGACTGTAAAATGGAAGACAAATCCATCCCCGAGGAATTGAAGTCCCAGATCGCCCGGGACCTGGGATTGAAATCCGTCGCCGACGTCAAGGTGTACAAGGGCAAAGGCTGCCCCACTTGCAATCAGACGGGGTTCTTCGGACGGGTGGCCATTTACGAGTTTCTTCCCATCGATGAGGATATCAAGGAGCTGATCGTCCGCAAGACCCCTTCGAACCAGATTCAGAAACTGGCTGTGAGCAAGGGAATGCGGACGCTGCGCCAGGACGGCTGGCAGAAGGTCATTACCGGTCTGACCACGCCGGAGGAGGTCATGAAAATGACCCCCGCCGAGAAGGGAGAAACGGCCGCGGGAAGACAGCCCTGGATGTCGGGCGTCAGCCTGCCTGCCGGACAGGCAGGTCTTTCCAAAGAGGAATCGTCCAAGGCGGGGGGAAGCGAGCGGAGGGTGTATTCGCGCTTGGACGCGAAAGTAAATATCCGTTTCCAGGCGTTCGAAACCAGGGAGGAATTGCTTAAACACGGATTTACCCCCGAACAATTGAGCGTCACGAAAAATATTTCCGCCGGCGGATTGTTTTTTGTCTCAAGAGAACCCATCGCCGCCGGGTCGATTCTGGACATGAAGATAGAGCTTCCCGGCACCAGTGATGTGATAGAATGCCTCGCTAAAGTCCTGCAGGTCGAGGAAGTCGAGGAAGAAAAAATTTATAACGTGAAGGTTAATTTTCTGGACTTGACCAGTGCCCAGCGCACAAAACTGAACAAATACGTTGAAAACACGGAGAGTTAAAGTCCATGCCGATCTACAAATGCCGCGTTAAAAAAGGGGTCAATGAACTTTCCGAACAGCGCGTTGAGGCCCAGTCGGAGAAAGAGGCCGTGGAGAAATTAAGCCAAATGGGCTTGCTGCCTTTGAGCGTTGAAGAAGTGACGGGAAAAGATCCCGCCGCCCTGTCCTCGCCCGCGCGCGTGGAAAAAGAGGGAAGCACGGCCCGGGGCCGGGGGGGGAAAGTAAAGCTTAATGAGATCACCGTGTTCACGCGCGAGATGGCCAGTTTGTTCAAATCCGGCGTGCCGATTTTGACCGCGCTGGAGATCATCCGTGAACAATCCGAGAACCTTCGCTTCAAGCAGATCACCGGGGATATCCACGACGCGGTCAAGGAAGGTTCGACATTTTCCGCCGCGCTGGGGAAATATCCGCGCGTGTTCCCCCCCATTTATATCGCCATGATCAAAACGGGGGAGAACAGCGGCGCTTTGCCCGAGGTCCTTTTGAGCATCGCCGATTACCGCCGGAAAGAACAGGAGATGGCCTCGCGTTTCCGGATGGCGCTCGCCTATCCCGCCCTGATGGGGCTGGTGGGGCTGGGCACGATCATCTTCATGTTCACCTACGTGATCCCGCGGCTGACGAAGATTTACGTGAACCTGGGCGAGGCCCTGCCTTTGCCGACGAGGATATTGCTCTCGACCAGCGACATTTTACGCAAGGGCTGGCCGGTCATCCTTCTGGTTTTGGCCGTCGGCATTTTTATTTTCCGCCGGCAGATCAATACGGCAACGGGCAAGAAGATCTGGAGCCAATTTTTGTTACGGCTTCCCTTGGCGGGGAAGTTCATCGTCAAGGCGGAATTGACGCGTTTTTGCCGCACGTTCGGGTTACTTATCCGCAGCGGCGTGCCTATTTTAAGCGCCATTAATATCGCCGTTCCGGTCATTGAAAATGAAATTATCAAAGAACAGATCAGCCGGAGCTACCAGGAACTTGAACACGGCGGCACGCTTGGGAAAAGTCTTAAAAACGCTCCAGCGGTCCCGCTGTTCATGAGCAACCTGATCCGCGTGGGCGAGGAATCCGGCAAGCTCCAGGACGCCCTGGAGGAAGTCGCGGGCAGTTATGAGCGGGATACTGAAGAATCTGTCCGGATCATGAGCAGTCTGCTGGAGCCTTTAATGATCCTGGTCATGGGGTTGATCACGGGCTTTATCGTGGTGGCCATGCTTCTGCCGATATTCGACATCAACATGATGATGCGTTAATGGAAAGGACGCACATGATTCAAAGACTAGGAAAGATTTTCTGTCCCCGCCGGTGGCGGGGCTGGCCGGGGATACTGTTCGGCATTATTTTTGGGGCGGTCCTTTGCGCCGGATCCGCCGTCGCGGCCGATGAGATCAAATGGAAAGAATTGAAGGGCGCGCATTTTATCGTTTATTTTTCCGGCGAGGAAAGTTTCGCCCGCGATGTCTTGAACTCCGCCGAGAGGTATTATACCCGGATCGCCGGAGAATTGGGGTACGCGCGCTATCAGGATTTCTGGACGTGGGAAAAAAGGTGCAAGATTTATGTCCATCCCGACCACCCTTCCTTTTTAAAGGCCAGCGGCGGACAGGAATGGTCCCACGGGCTGGCGGAGTACAACACGAAAACAATCGTCAGTTACGCGTGGCATGAAGGTTTTCTGGATTCCCTGTTGCCGCATGAGATCGCCCACTTGATCTTCCGGGATTTTATCGGCTTTAAAGGTGAGGTCCCTTTATGGCTGGATGAAGGCGTTGCCCAGTGGGAGGAAGAGGCCAAACGCCCTCAGATGAAGGCCATGGTCAAGGAACTTTACGAGGGAGAGGGTTTCTTGCTTATCAACGACATGATGAAGCTGGACATCCGCAGACTTAAAGGCAAAGAGGGCGTTCATGTCCGCGCCGCGCTGACCAAAGACGGCAGTCCGGGGGTCGTGTTTTTGAGCAGTGATAATTTGGTCAACACGTATTATTTGCAATCTGTTTCCATGGTCGGATTTTTGATCGAGAAATTCGGCGGTGAATCGTTCACGGCTTTTTGCAGGGAACTGCGTGACGGGGAATCTCTGGAGCAGGCCCTCAAGTCCGCGTACACGACGATAACGACCATCAGGGATTTTGAGAAGCGGTGGAAGGAATACCTGGATCAACTATAATGAGGGAGGTTATCATGTCCGGATCTTCAAGAAGTAATCGTTATGGTTTTACGCTGATCGAACTGATGCTCGTCGTCATCATCATCGGCGCGCTGGTCGCGATGGTCATGCCCCGCTTGGCCGGACGCGGCGAGCAGGCCAGGGTCGCCACCGCCAGGGCCGATATTCAGACGAACATCGCCACGGCCCTGAAGCTTTATGAGCTGGATAACGGCAGTTTCCCATCGAGCGAAGAAGGGCTCAATGCCTTGTTGAGCAAACCCTCTTCCGCCAGCAACTGGAACGGCCCGTATCTTGAGCGCAAACCGCTCGACCCCTGGGGCCGGGAATACAATTATAGATCTCCCGGAGAGCACCGCACGGCCGATTATGACCTGTCCTCATTTGGTAACGACGGGACGGAAAGCCAGGATGACGTCAAGAACTGGGACTAACAAAGGCGGGTTCACCTTAATTGAGGCCATGATCGCCACGATCATCCTCGGGTTGGGGACGACTTTTCTATCGCGGTCGTTTTTTATCACGCTTGATTCCTATAATTATTGTTCGCGCTATTTGCAGGTCATGTCCTGGGCGGATGAGAAGGTCTGGGAAGCCGAAGAGAAGTTAAGCCGGCTTGGCTTCGCGGCCCCTCTTGATAACGCGGGAAGTTTTACCGAGCGGGGAAGAGATTTTAAATGGTACCTGGTTTATTCCCCTTTGGACGAAGAAGGTTCGCTCTACAAGGTCGACTTCGAGATGTCTTGGCAGGAAGGCGCGCGCAAGGCCAGGATCCAGCGCAGTACTTATGCCAGATATGAGAAAAAAGAAGAATAACGCGGGGATGACCCTGGTCGAATTGTTGATCACCCTGACCATCTTGTCGGTCATTTCCATGGCCATTTACGCGTCGCTCAACAGCGGCCTGAAGATCTGGAAACGGATCAATCAACCACTGGCGCATGAAGACCTGGATATTTTTTTCGATCGTTTCGGTCACGACCTGCGCAATTGCGCGCGGTTCGCGGGGATATCGTTCACGGGCACGGAAGGGCGGGTTGAATTTCCGACCATCCTTCCCGGCCCCCGTTTTGGAGGCGATGTCATCGGGCGAGTCAGCTACGCGTATGACCCGCAGGCAAAGGCCCTTACCCGCGTCCAGCAGGATTTCAGCCAGATCCATTCAGGAGAAGAATCGTCCAAAACACAGCCGATCCCTGATCTGGGGTTGGTCAAGTTTCGTTATTATGTGTATGATAAAGAAACCAAGGAATATTCCTGGCGGGAAGATTTTCTGGAAGGGGATTTTCCGTTGGCAGTCAGGATAGAACTGGAATTAGGCGATGGTCCCCAGGCGCAGAGTTTTACCAGGACGGTCAGCATCCCGATTTCGAGCTGATCGCCGCGGCAGTATTTTGATCATCACGATCTGGTCGATCTGCTTTTTAAGCACCCTGGCCGTCATCCTCGGGTTGGGGGTCCGGCAGAAATTGCAGCTGGTCCAGCGGCTTGATGAGCGGGATAGATTGCGCCTGATCGCCGCCGCGGGGATCAGGCGGGCCATCATCCAGATAGGGCAGGACAAGGAGAGTACGTTCTTCTCTTTTACAGACAGGTGTGCCGACGACCCTTCCGTGTTCAAGGATATGGAGATCGGCAACGGGAGCGTGAACATCCGCTATGATTTTTTCGATGATGCCTCAGGCCAGACAAAGATCCGTTATGGGCTCATCGATGAGGATCGGAAGATCAACGTCAATACCGCCGATACCGCGGTGATGGAGCGGCTTTTTGAATTCCTTTTGGACGGCGATGAAACGCGCTCCCAGGACCTGGCCGCCGCCATCACGGATTGGCGCGACGCTGACAGCGAGCTAAGTACTCCCGTTGGCAGCGCGGAAGATTCGTTTTACCGTAACCTGACGCACAACCCTTATGAGGCCAAGGACGCGCCGCTGGAGGCCCTGGATGAATTGCGCCTGGTCAAAGACATGGATGCCGGTTCCATGGAAAGATTAAAAGATTACCTTACCGTCTTTGGCGATGGTAAAATAAATATCAACACGGCTCCCAAAGCGGTCTTTTGGGCACTGGGGATGGGCACATATCTCACGGACAAGGTCATGCTTTATCGCTTGGGCAAGGATAAGGCTTTGGGGACGGCGGATGACAACGTTTTTAAATCGGCTCCCAACATCGTGTCGGACCTTAGCCAATTTACCAGTTTGAGCGTTTCGGAGGTGGCGGACCTGACCCGAATCGTGGACCAGTTTTTGAAAGTACAGTCCGACAATTATATGATACGCGCCGTGGCCCATTTAAACAAGCGCCCAAACACTGCCGAAGTCGCCGCGGTCATCAGCCGCAGCGGCGACATTTTATATTGGCATGAATTTTAGTCATGACACAACCCGTCATTGATATGAAAAAAGTTTTCGCTGTGCCGGATATCCTTCACGCGCGTCCCAAAGAACAGGTCGGTGTCGATCTCGGCGGTAATCACCTGAAGTTCGCGCGGGTCATCATCCACGCGAATAAACGGGAACTCGCCAACGTCGCCCACCGCGACGTCACGGGTCTCTCCGATGAGGACATCTCCAAAGCGGTGAAGACCACCGTCGAGGAGATGAGGGCCCACGAACCGGAAGTCGTGGTCACGATCCCCGCGCACCTGGTCATCACTAAAAATATCGAGATCCCCTCCACCGACCCGCGGGAGATCATGGCCATCGTCAACCTGCAGGCGAGCCGGCACACGCCCTATTCGCGGGAAGAGATCATCGTTGATTACATCCACGTCGGGACGTATAAACAGACCTACAGTCGGATCCTTTTGCTTATCGCCTCGCGTGAGGTCATCAAAAGGCAGTTTCTGATCGTGGAAAAAGCGGGGTTCAAATGCGCCGGCGTGCTTTTCGCCCCCGAGGCGATAGCGGCGACCCTGGATAAATTCCTGAAATTGAGCAGCCACGATGTCCCCATCGGCAGTCTTCATGTGGATGAAAGTTCGACGGATTTTATGATTATTTTCAAGGACAAGCCGGTCTTCATCCGTTCCATCCCCGTGGGGACACAGCATTTCTTTGAAGAGAAGGAGAGGTACCACCTGAAGTTTGTTGATGAGGTCAGGGGTTCCCTGGAAGCCTATGAAAGCGAGTCCATCGGGAAGGCGCCCCACATGCTGGTCTTAACGGGCGCGGTGGAGGCGACGGAAGGCCTTGACACCATGCTTGCTGAAACGGCGCGCGTGCCCGTGCATGCGGTCCCGTATTTCCGGGCGGCCATTTTCCCGGATGAGATCGCCCGGAAGATTTCTTCCGTCAGGCATTTGTCTTTTTTGAACGCCATCGCCTCCACGACCGCCATGCCGCCGCCGAAGGTCAGCCTTATCCCCGAGGAGATCCGGATGCGCAAGGACATCGAGGAGCGGGGCAGAGAGCTGATCAAAACGGGCATATTCATCCTTTCGATAGCGCTGGTGGTTTCGATGATCTTCATAAGCAAGATCTATATCAAGAGCCTCTTTCTCGAGAATTTGAAAGCGAAATACGCGGCCGTTACCGCGGAAGCCGGGAAGCTGGAAAAATCTTTCGGGCGCGCCACGACGGTGGCCAATTATCTCTCCACGCGCGGTTATTCGCTGGAGGTCCTCTCTGACCTGGTCACGCTCGCCCCCTACGATCTGGAACTGGCGGACATCCGTTATGACGCGCTGGGCAAATTCTCCCTGGGCGGCACGGCGGATTCGATGTCCGTGGTCTTCGCGTTCGTGGACAAGATGGAAAAGTCTCCTTACTTCAAAGACGTCAAGACAAAATACACGACGAAGAGAAAAGCGGGCAAAAGGGACCTCGTCGATTTTGAGATAGGGGCCACGCTGGAGAAAAAGACGGACGGATAATGGGGGCATTTAATCTACAAGCGATCAGCAAGAAAATCACGGGCTTATCAGCGCGGGAAAGAGCGGTCTTTCACTTGTCGGTCGCTTTTATTTTCTTGATGCTGCTGGACCGCTTGATCATTTCCCCGATCTCTTCGCAGATAGACGCCTTGAACAAAGAAACGCGGCAGGAAGAGGCGACGATCAAAAAGAATTTGCGCCTTTTGGCCCAGAAGGACAAGATCATCGCGCAAAGCAGCAAATTCGAATCGTATTTAAATTCTTCCCTGTCCCAGGACGAAGAAGTGACGGCCATGCTCAAGGAAATCGAAGACCTGGCCAACAAGAATTCCGTCTATCTTATTGATCTAAAACCAGGTGAGGTCAAACAATCCGGTGCCACCAGGAAATACCTGATCAATTTGAGCCTGGAGGCGCAGATGGACCAGCTGACCGTGTTTATGTACGGCGTGGAAAGCTCCGACCGGCTTTTTACGATAGAGAAATACCAGATAGAGCCCAAGTCGCGTGAATCGAGCGTGGCCCGGTGCAGCATGATCATCTCGCGCGTTGCGCCGCCGTAAAATAATCGTCGTACGTCGTCCGTGAAACCTGCCTGCCTGCCGGACAGGCAGGCAGGGCAGGCAGGCGTGAAGCGAGCGACGCAATCTAAAAGGAGGGTATTTTGATGAAAAGAACATCCCTGGTTGTTTTAACTTTGGTCCTCGGGTTGAGTGTCAACGCCCACGCGCAGGCGACGGGGTTGATGGAGGTCCGCAACAAAGTCCTGACGGAGTCCCGGGAGATCAAGGCGTTGTTGCCGGCCACCAAAGACGTCATTTTGGTCAGCAGCATGGTGGATTCCTGTATTTTGACCGCTTCCCAGCTTGACGCGTATTTTTCCCAGTTGGGGATTTTCAACACCATCAAAAAAGACGACATCACCCCGGCCGCCGTCAATTTTCTGGAGCAATGGTTAACGGGCATCAAAAATACCAATGACCTCAATATCAAGAGCCTCAACGCGGTCACCCAGGGCATCCAGGCCAAGACAAAACTCCATCTGGAGCGGCTGACGGGATATTTTACCGACCTCAACACGCAGATCGAGCAAGAGTTGGCGCAATTGGCCGCTTTAAAGAAGGCGCTGGGTATTTAGTTATAGCGTATTCGCGTCCGTCCATTTATCCAGGGTTCAGTTAAAATAACTCCATGCGCATCGCGATAACAGGGGCAAGCGGTCTTATCGGCAAAGCCGCGGCCACTTATTTTCAAGCCCGTGGGCACGCGGTAACGCGGGTCAGCCGCCAGAGAGGCCGTCTGGATCTGGACCCGGTCAGTTTCCAGGACCAGGACGCGGTCATCCATTTGGCCGGGGCCAACATCGCCGCCCAGCGTTGGAGTGATCGGTATAAGAAGCTTCTTTATTCCAGCCGTGTTGAAACGACCACCCAGTTATGCAAGGTCTTGACGAACATGAATACCCCACCCCAGATCCTTTTGTGCGCCTCCGCAATTGGAATATATGGGCATATTGAACCACCAGCATATGTAGATGAAGGACTTATTATGGGAGATGGATTTCTATACAAGCTTTGCGTTGATTGGGAGCACTCCACCCATCTTGCTGAAGAAATGGGTATCCGTGTGGTACATATGAGGTTTGGTATTGTTTTGAGCCCTGATGGAGGGGCCTTGGCCAAAATGTTGCCTGTGTTCAAGCTGGGTTTAGGCGGCAGGGTGGGTTTGGGCAAGCAGATGATGAGCTGGATCGCTTTGGACGAGATTCCCGCAGCCATGGAGCACGTGATCAATACGCCGGATTTGTCCGGGGCGGTCAATTTTGTGGCGCCCAAGGCGGTCTCCAACGCCGAATTCACGCGTGTTCTGGCCAAGGCACTGCGCCGGCCGGCGTTTCTGCCGGTGCCCGCGCCGGCCATCAAAGTCTTGTTTGGGGAAATGGGCAAGGAGTTGCTGCTTTCGGGCGCGAACGTCATTCCAAAACGTTTGAGCGAAAGCGGTTACGTCTTTCGCTATCCTGACCTGGAAACGGCATTGTCCCAAATGTTCTCACGCTAATGGAAGAACACGCGCGCCATGTTGGAGTTTTGCTGGTTTCTTTGCATATCCCGCAGGCGCAATCGCTCAAAGATAAACGGATGGTCCTGCGCAGCATCAAAGATAAAGTGCGCGCGCATTACAATGTTTCCGTGGCCGAGCTTGATGGCCTGGACAAGTGGCAGACCGCGACCCTGGGCTTCGCGGCCATCAACCGTGACCAGAGTTATCTCAATGGGCAATTAAGTAATGTTCTTTCATTAATCGAACGCCACGCGGCCGGCGCGTTGGTGTGCGATCACAAAATTGAATTTCATTAATTTTATGTTACAATAGCACCGCTATGTCATATCTCGTCCTTGCCAGAAAGCACCGCCCGCAGACCTTTGACGAAGTCACTGGTCAGGAACACATCACGGACCTGCTTAAAAAAGCGATCCAGTCCAGCCGTATTCACCACGCGTATTTATTCTGCGGCCCGCGCGGCATCGGCAAAACTTCTTGCGCGCGCATCCTGGCCAAGTCGCTCAACTGCGAAAAAGGCCCAACGTTCAAACCCTGCGGTGAGTGCGTCGCCTGTCAGGAAATCACGCGGGGCAGCAGCATGGATGTCCTGGAGATCGACGGCGCGTCGAACCGCGGTATCGACGAGATCCGGACGTTACGTGAGAATGTCAAATTCGCCCCCAGCTCCGGCAAATACAAAATTTATATCGTCGATGAAGTGCATATGCTCACCGCCGAAGCCTTCAACGCGCTTTTGAAAACCCTTGAAGAACCCCCCGCGCACGTTAAATTCATCTTCGCCACAACCGCCCCCCAAAAAGTGCCCGCGACTATTATCTCGCGCTGTCAGCGCTTTGATTTCAAGCGCATTCCCGTGGAAACGATCGTCGCCACGATGGCGCGGATCAGCAAGAAAGAGAAGTTAAAAATCGACCAGGACGCGCTTTACACGATCGCCAAGGCGGCGCAGGGGAGCCTGCGCGACGCGTTGAGCATTCTTGATCAGTTAAGCGCCTTGAGCGATGAAGGCATCAAATCAGCGGACGTTTTCTCCATGCTGGGCATGGTCGAGACCCAATTTTTGTTCGATCTGACGGGCGCGCTGGCGCGGAAAAACTGCTCGCTGGCCCTGGAGGTCCTGGAAAGGATCATCGACCAGGGAAAAGATATCAAACAGCTGAACAAGGACCTGATCGAACATTTCCGCAATCTCATGGTCATTAAGATCGGCGGCAAGGCGCTGGGGAAACTCATCGACTATCCGGCGGCCGTCAAGGACATGTATTTGGACCAGTGCGCGCAATTCACGCTCAAAGACATTCTCAAGGCCATTGACATTTTAATCGAAACGCAGGATATCGCCGGGATTACGGAATCGGCGCGAATGCCACTTGAGGTGGCATTCGCCAAATTGACTTATACGGGCGAGGCTTTTCTCGCGCCGCCCGTCGCTGCTGCAAGCGCGCCGGCGCGCCAGGTGGGGCCACCGCCGGCGCCTGAAAAACAGCCTGAAGTCAAACCGGTTTCCGGGTCCGGGTTCCCCCCGGCCAACGTCTTGAGAAGCGAAAAAGGGCAATTGGACCTGTCTGCCGCCTGTCTGCCGGACCTGCCTGCTGGCAGGCAGGACAGGCAGGGACAGGAAGGCCTGACGCCCGCCGTGAAAAAAACCGGCGACGATGACGAAGATATCCCCGAGGTGATCGATGAGATCAGCGAAGGCGGCCCGTTACCGCCGGCCGCGCCGGAAACGCTCGACTTGGCTAAGATCAAACGCTGCTGGGACACGCTCACCTTCGCGGTCAGCCGCGAACGGATGTCGCTGGCCACGTATTTGCAGGAAGGGACGCCTCTGGAATTCAGGGACGGACGCCTGACAATCGGATTTCCTCCTAAATGTGCGTTCCAGAAAGGAGCCCTGGAGGACCAAAACACCAAACAGCTCGTGGCTAAAATTTTCTCGGCAAAATTAGAAGCGCCGGTGAGCCTCCATTATGAGCTCATCGGCGATTTCAAGCCGCAGGAAGAAGAGAGCGCGGTCAAAGACGTTTTGAACACGTTCCAGGGCAAAGTCGTCAGCCGCTGGCACAAAGAATAATTTCAGTGGTCAGTGGCAAGTGGTCAGTGATCAGTAGCAAAATCTGACCACTGAAAACTGACCACTGAACACTGTCAATATGGCTTATCCAAAATTAATCGAGAACCTCATGGAGCAATTCGCCAAGCTGCCCGGCGTGGGCCGGCGCAGCGCCGAGCGGATGGCCTTCTGGATCCTCAACCACCCCAGAGAAGAGGCCCAGGAATTGGCCGAGAGCATCTTGAAGCTCAAAGACGGTCTGCGTTTTTGCCGCCTCTGCAATAACCTTAGCGACACCGAAATTTGTCTTGTCTGCTCGGACACCAACCGTGACGAGGCGACCGTTTGCGTCGTCGAAGACCCCAAAGACGTTTTGGCCATCGAGCGCACGGGGTCCTACCGCGGGCATTACCACGTCCTTCTGGGGACGATCGCGCCGGCCGAGGGCCGCGGGCCGGAAGACCTCAAGATCCCGCAGTTGCTGTACCGCATTTCCGCGAATAATATCAAGGAAGTGGTGATTGCCACGGACGCCGACAACGAAGGCGAGATGACCGCGCTTTACCTGACCAAACAATTAAAGTCCACGGGGGTGAAGATCAGCCGCATCGGGTTGGGGATTCCGGTGGGGAGTTCGCTGGAATTTGCCGATATGTCGACGTTAAGCATGTCCTTGAAGGCGCGCCGCGAAATCCTGGAATAAACGTCCTTGATGGGCGCATGCCTTCCGGCGTTTAATTCGAATCAGTATACTCTTTGTGTGGACTGGATATTTCCCGCGGGGTATTGCGCAGAGAGATCCGGTAGAAAACAACGCCGATGGCGGCGCGCAGATCGTCTGTGGTAAATGGTTTCAGAAGCGGGACCCTGCCTTTTCCCTCCAGCATCGCGGCCTTTTCGCGGTAACCGGTAATGTAAACGACCGGTATCTTCAGATGATCTTCAACATACTTGCCCGCCTGGATACCGTCCATCGAGCCCGCCAAAGACACGTCCATAATGACCAGATCCGGGTGGGGCAGTTTGGCGCTTCGCCCCAAGACTTCCTCGCCGGTGGCAAGGACCGCCATGACATCGTATCCCATCCGCTCCAGCGTATGAGTCATTTCCCTGGCAACGGATTGGTCATCCTCGACAATTAATATGTTTTTTCTGGCCGGGGCGATCATTTTTAATCCCTTGTGTCTAATCTTAACTAATGGCTTTTCTAAGCCTTTTGTCGCTAATTAAAGTATAGAACGTGAGTGAGGGCAAGGCAAGTTTTGTGCCGCTAATTGACAGAATCTTGACAGGACAAGGGCCGAAAGAGAAAGCGGTTTCAGGGCGCCAGCGCCGTTTCAATGGTTTTTGAGGTCGTGGGCGCTGAAGGGTTTGGCGAGGGGGAAGCGGTGTTGGCCCCCTGGCCGCGGCAACGGGTGGGGCAGGAGTCTCTGAAGTCTTGAAAAAGAGGAGTTCTTTTTCAGAGGGACTCCATCTGCCAGCAACGGTGGACGCGGCGGTTACGGTAGTCTTCGGGGATGGTTTTAGGTGTTAGTTCGATCAGGTTCTTGACGGGAAGGCCTTCCAGCCGCGGCTCGAAACGCTGGTGGTTCGTTGAGAAAAGTACCGTTGATCCCGGAGCCATGACTTTCAGGACATTACGCAGAAGCTCGGGGTGGTCGCGATTGATGTCAAAAGTAGTGCCCATCCCTGGGTCTTTCCCGCCGGAGGCGGGTCCGCCTCGGGCGGAAAAAAATGACGGCGGGTCAACGAAGGCCAGCGTGAAGCTCCGGCGCTCACGCCGGGCCTGCGCCAGGAATTTGGCGACGTCGGATTGCACTAATGTATGTTGTGGGCTCCAGAGTCCGTTTAATTCCAGATTATCTTTTATCCAGTTGATGTAGTTAAGCGAGCGGTCCACGCTGACGGTTGTCCTGGCGCCGCCAGCGGCTGCCGCACAGGTGAAGGCACCGGTGTAGGCGTAAAGGTTCAAGAAATCTTTCCCCGCGGCGAGCTTCCGCACAATGACCCGTGTGTCACGGTGGTCCGAGAATAATCCGGTATCGAGATAATCATCGAGGTTCACCCAGAACTGCAGGTCCCGCTCGCGCACCTTGAAACGTTCTTTTTTGAAATCGATTTTCCCATATCTTGGACCTTCTTTGGTATTCGTCCGGCGCCGGCGCGTGTGCGTTTTCTCCGGAGGAACGCCCAGAGCCTGCGCGACCGCCCTGGCCATGTGAGGGAGCCAATCCGGGCCGGTCTGCAGACGCTCGTATTCCGCGACGACCACGTGGCCGGCGTACCAATCAACAACGGCGCGGACCTCCGGGATGTCCCGGTCGTAGAGGCGAAAGCACTCGATCCCTTCGCGTTTGAAACGCCGGGACAGGTGGCGGAAACGATTGCGCACACGGTTGGCGAGGATCTCGGCGTGGTGCCTCGTCTTTTCGGGGGTGACAAAATGCTTTGGTTTGGATTGCATGACGCATTTATAACGTAGAACGGAGGGGGTGTCAATGAGAACTTGGGGTGGAAGGAGGGTAGCTCCTCCTGGTGGACGAGTTTTGCGACGGGATTAGATCTGCGGATCTGACCTTTTCCCCTTGTCTTTTAAAGAAAATTTTCGCACGGCGGCCACAGTTCTCAACCATTCACTGAGTGGGCGAGCCGGATGCCCGCCATAGACGGCCTTTTCCGGCACATCGCTCGTGACGCCGGCCATTCCCCCGATTTGGGCATAATCCCCGACATGCACCCCGGGCGCAAAATTGGCGCATCCTCCCATCGCGACATAGTCTCCCAAGGTTACGCTGCCGCCGAACCCTGCCTGACCGGTGATGAGCACACCTTTTCCAATTTTGCAATTATGCGCCAGATGGACCTGGTTGTCGATCTTTGTCCCCCGGCCGATTGTCGTGGGTGAAAAGGTTCCCTGGTCAATGGATGTATTCGACCCTATTTCAACAGAATCTTCGATCTGCACCCCGCCCAGATGCCACACCTTAAGATGTTCACCCCGGTAATAATTGTAGCCGTATCCGTCGGAACCGATGGTCGTGTTCGCGTGGATCCTGCAATCCCTGCCGATCGTCACATTCCGGTAGATGACAACATTGGGATAAAGAACCGTATTTTCACCGATCCGGGAATGCGATAAAATAACACAGCCGGAGTGGATGGTGACGTTGGCGGCGACCGTCACTCCCTCCCCCAGAAAGACATCTTCCGCGAGTGAGCTGGCTGGATGGACATGCGCCGTGCCGATTTTGCGCCCATCCACCAGATCATTCGCCATTTTATTGGATTCATCAAAGAATAATTTTGAGAAATATGACATGGCCAGATCAACCGATGCAACGGTGGCGTAAAAAGAGACCTGCTGGAATAAGTCCGCCTCTTCCCGGATATTGATCTCGCTGAAGAATGATTTTTGAAAAACCACCCCGATCCGCGGGGAAGGAGCTTTATTTTTAAATAGCTCCAATAATTTTCGGTAATATTTTTTGTTTTTAATAAAGATCACGCCGTGATCTTGCAAGCAATCCAAGGTGCACAATGTTTTAACTGCGGGAGTGTCTTCCGGGGATGTTATAACAAAAAAACTCGGATCAACCTCTTTAAAATTGTCCAAGGTCACCATTGGGCCGCCCCGATAGTAGTTATCTTTGATAAATAATCCAGCATCTCGCGCAACCCCCAGGGTACAATAATTATTTCTTTGTGAATGCCCTTTTATAGCGCTAATTGGGGGGAGAGTCAAGCAGAAAGGGGGCAGAAAGGCGGGGGGAGGACTCCCCTGCTGCGCCTCCGGCTTCGCAGGACTCATCTCGAGGAATGTATACAAAAAAGGACGCCCCAAGGCGTCCTTTTTGATATAACTCCCCCGCGAGGACTCGAACCTCGGACCCAGTGGTTACACTTGCCCCGATATTACTACCGGAAGTGGACTATCTCTTTCCCGTGGTCACGCGAAGCGTGACTTTACGGGAGCAGGTGTATAGTCTCTGCACTTGCCCCCCCGCCGAAGGCGGGGTGCTAGCTCAGGATTACCCTGTACCGTACGGCACAGGGCTTCCCTGACTTAGCCTGCTTTGTCAACCGTGGTTTCCCACGGAAGCTGCCTCGATTCACTCCGAGTTCTAAACGGTTTTCGGATTTCCTGGAAATCCTTCCGGCCAGAACTCGGAGTCAATTCGCCTTTCGGCGACTTGACAGCCACTTGCTCTACCAGCTGAGCTACAGGGGAAATTACATTTTATCCAGAAAAATTTCCCTGGCGCTGGTTTCCTCAAAAGCTTATCTACAGGAAAACCAGCGCAGGGGAATAAATTTTAAAGAACAATTCAGCGTCGAATTGAAAAAAATTATACAGTAAATCCCCTAAAAGTCAATGGAAGAGTCCTTGTCCATTTCCCCGGCGCGCTCTTTTTGACATATCTCTTGTCACGAATAATACGGCGGGGTAGAATACACACATTATGTTCAAGAAACCGCGATTT
>DPIG01000004.1 GCA_003522725.1 Candidatus Omnitrophota bacterium | reverse complement strand
CGATTCGCCGTTTTTTCAGGTTGATAAAATAAGAGCTTCTGAGAAGCCTTATGATCCGTCTTGCCCTTTTTGTCCGGGCAATGAAGGAACTTCCCCTGTTGAGGAAAAATTCCGTATTGATGGCCCTCAAGGCGACTGGAAGGTCAGGGTCATAAATAATAAATTCAAGATTTTCGCAGCTGATCTATGCTCACTAAAACCTGAGCCTTTTCTTACTGAAGGAATATACAAGAAACTCAAGGCTTGCGGAGAGCATGAGTTGATTATCGAAACGCCTCAACATAATAAAGTTATCATCGACATGAGCCAAGAAGAGGTAAAGGATGTTGTTCTGACGTTCATGCATAGATACAAAACCTTCGAGAAGAATCCCGGCAATTTAATCACACTTATTTTTAAGAACTACGGAGCCATGGCGGGCCAGACTCAAATTCATTCTCATACCCAGATTGTGAATTCGCGGATAGTCCCGACGTATATCCGGCTGCTGCTCCATGAAGCCCAAAGATATTTTGATGATAACGGTGTGTGTGTCTTCTGCGACATGCTTGATTATGAGCGAAAAGACGGCAAGCGATTGATTTATGAAAATGAGGATTACGCGGCTTTCGTTCCCTACGCCGCCGGCTCCGAACACGAGACCTGGATCATGCCCAAATATCATTGCGCAGGACTGGATTCCCTGGAGGGCGGTAAAGTTGACCGTTTGGCGCAGATATTGGGGGTCGTCTTCAAAAAATTTCATAAGGCCATTGAAGATCCGGATTTCAATTTTGTCATCCGCAATTCTCCCTATCCTTTGGTGGGAGTACCATTTTATCATTGGCATATTCAGCTTTTACCGCGGATAAAAATAGTCGGTGGATTTGAGCGGGGAACGCGCATTCCGGTTAATACGATTTATCCGGAAGAATCAGCAAGGTTGTTGAGAGAGTGTCAGATTTAAGAAAATAGGAAGGCGGGAATGAATGAGCAAATTCGATTATGACACAATTGTCATTGGGGGTGGGGCGGCCGGATTAACAGCTTCCATTTGGTCAGCGCAGCTTGGCTCTAAAACTCTGCTTGTCGAGAAAGAGGAGAAACTTGGCGGAGATTGCCTCCATTATGGTTGTGTCCCATCAAAATCTTTGATCAAAAGCGCTTATGTTTGTCATTTGATGAAGCGCACCGAAGACTATGGCCTTCCAAAAGCAAATATTGCTTCGGTAGATTTTTCCAAGGTGCGGGATCGTATTCAGAGAATTATCGGCGGTATCCAAAAGCACGATTCCCCCGAAGTTTTTAAAAAACAATACAATATTGATACCCAATTTGGGTTCCCCCGATTTGTCGATAATCACACAATGGAATTAAACGGAAAGAATATCAGAGCCAAAACTTTTATTCTGGCGACAGGTTCCTCTGCCCGAATCTTGCCGATTGAAGGGTTGAAAAATGTCCCTTTTATTACGAACGTTCAGATCTTTTCTTTGGATAAATTACCTTCATCTTTGATCGTTCTGGGCGGCGGACCTATCGGCATGGAAATGGCGCAGTCTTTTTCGCGGTTGGGATCAAAAGTGACTGTCGTTGAATTCGCGGACTGTATTTTGCCCAAAGAAGATTTGGATGTTTCCTGTTATGTCCATGAACTTCTGGAAAAAGAGGGGATTGATTTTCTCATTAAAGCAAAGGCTCAAAAGGCAGAAAAAAATGGCAATCTGATTAAACTGACCGTTGAACATGAGGGTAAAAATAAAATCATTGAAGCTGAAAGTTTATTAGTCGCGACCGGCCGCCAACCTAATTTAGAAGGATTGGATTTAGAGAAAGCTGGTGTGGAATATGCCCCGCAAGGGATAAAAGTTAATGATCGCCTTCAAACGACTGCGAAGAATATTTATGCCTGCGGTGACTGCAAGGGATGGTATCTGTTCACGCACGTGGCTGAATATGACGCTCGTATCGCCGCGTTAAATTCCCGGCTGCCGTTCCCGATTTTAAAAACGGATTATTCCAATGTGCCGTGGTGTACGTATCTTGATCCGGAAGTGGCTTCCGTTGGCCTAAATGAGACAATGGCTAAAAAAGTCGGTATAGATTATAAGGTTTACAAATATGAATTTGCTCATGTGGATCGGGCATTAGCGGAAGGCGCAACAGATGGGTTTATAAAAATTCTGACAGATACCAAGAGGAAACTTATCGGAGCACAGATCGTCGGGCTCCATGCTGGTGAATTGATTCACGAATGGGTTGCAGTTATTAATGGAAAGATCGATATAGGAAAGATCGAGAAATCCATACACGTTTATCCGACATTGGCGCAGATTAATAAAAAGGTGAGTGGGAATTTTCTAGCCAGCCAAAGCGCCTTGGTTAAAATCGCGACCTATTTGTTGAAGTGAAACGAATCCAGAAGGGAAAGTAAACGATGGGTAAATTAAAAAGCAGTCCGTGGTTGAAATTGTTTTTGGTTATTACCTTCTTGGCAGTAATTTTTATCGCATTACGATTCTTCAACGTTGATTTTTCCAAGATAACGGTTGAATCATTCAAGGAGAAAATCGATTCTTTTGGAATCTGGGGGCCGGTTATTTATATTGTTCTTTATGTCTTACGGCCGCTAATTTTATTCCCAGCAGCGGTGTTTTCGGCTTCGGCGGGTGCCATTTGGGGACTTCAGGGACTCCTATATTTGCTGATTGGCGCTAATTTGTCGGCTATTGCCGAATTTATTATTGCCAGATATTTTGCAAGGGAAGCGGTTGAAAAATTAATAAAAGGTAAATTCAACAGTATTGATCAGGCGGTCGAGAAAAATGGATTTGTCACTGTCCTTTTGATTCGTTTGATCCCTAACGTCGCCTGGGATATTCAAAATTTGGCGTTAGGGTTAACGAAGGTAAAATTTCGTGATTATGTCTTGGCCACTTTGATAGGAATTCTGCCGGGCTCATTTGCGCTGGTGTATTTCGGATCTTCATTTATCAGCGTGATTACGAATCCCAAACATTTCTGGAAGATCATTGTGGCTTTTATCATTTTCGGGGCTGTTTATTATTTACAGCAGCTTTTAAGAAAGAAACAAAACGAAGAACCGGTTACGCCAGCGAGATAGCCAGATGATCAGTGTCATTATTCCTGTTTATAATGAAGAAGAATCTTTATTGAGAAATGACGTTTATTATCAGGTGATATCCCATGCTGGAGAACTTATTTTTGTTGACGGCGGCAGTACGGATCGTACGGTTTCATTGGCTCAAAAGTTAGGGCGTGTTATCACTGCTCCCAGGAATAGAGGAGCGCAAATGAATAGAGGCGCAAAAGAGGCAACGCATAAGATTCTTTTGTTTCTTCACGCCGATGCCTTTATTCATTTGGAGAATTTACAGCAAGTTGTCAAAGCGATTGAAGGGAAGAAATACATTGGCGGTTGTTTTAAGCAAGTATTGGATGATCCGGCGATATTGTATCGATGGATTGCGTGGACGGGGAATTTTAGAGCTAAGGTATCAAGAATATTTTATGGTGACCAAGTGATCTTTGTCCGCAAAGATGTTTTTCAAGAGTTGGGAGGATTCCCCGAAGTCAAAATTGGAGAAGACGTGTTATTCACAAAGAAATTAAGGAGAAAAGGGAGGGTCGGGATTCTCCCTTTTGCCGTGAATTGTTCAACACGACGATGGAAGAGACAGGGGATTTGGCAAACGTTCTTATTAAATTTACGTATTAATACAGCTTTAGTCTGGAATCAAGATTTGGATGAATTAGCCAATGCTTATCAGGATGTCAGAGAGAACATAAAACGGTAACCAGTTTAATCGAGGAGAGAAAGATGATACGCAAATTATTCAGTAGTTTGATTGTCTTATCGCTGGTTTGTTCATTGGGGGCAAACGCGTATGCCGCCAAAGGAAAGTATCTGGTTATTCTTCAGGAGGGGAAAGAAAGTCATGAAGGAATGGCGCGGGCCGTCCATGCCCTTTTATACAGTAAAGAATTGAAAGAGCATGGCCATGAGGTTGTCCTTTTGTTTGACGGCGCAGGGACGGAGTGGATCGCTGAATGGTCAAAACCAGATTCGACTGATAAATTGGCGCCGATGTATAAAGAATTAAGAGAAGCGGGAGTAACGCAGGTTATCTGTGATTTTTGTGCGAACGCTTTTCAGGTGAAATCAAGTTTAGAAGAAAATAAAGCACCCTTAACCGCTGAGTATAAAGGTCATCCCAGCATTGCCAAATTTGCCGACAAGGGTTATCAGATTATTATTTTGTAATTCTTAAGGGAATCGAAATGCAAAATTATTTTTTCCATTTTTTAACATTCTTTATAGCCGGGTTAGCCGTTAATTTAACGCCTTGTGTTTATCCGATGCTGACGGTGACCGTATCGCTGTTTAAACCGCCGCAGGGACAGCCGGTAAAATTACTTCCGTCATTCGGCAGGGCTCTTATTTATGTGTTGGGTATGGCCGTCATGTACAGCTCTTTGGGAGTGTTTGCGGCCATGACGGGAGCCTTGTTTGGAGGTATTTTACAAAATAAATGGGTCGTTTTAACGGTGGCGGTTCTTATGATCGGCTTGGCGCTATCGATGTTTGGCGTATTTCAGATAAACATTCCTTCGGGATTGTTACAAAAATTAGAGAGGTTAAGGAAAATCCGATTTTTTGGATTATTTTTTGCCGGAATGTTCGTTGGCATTTTTGCCGCTCCTTGCATTGGGCCCCCGGTATTGGCGTTGCTGACTTCGGTAGCCGACAGAGGAAATTTGTTTTTTGGGTTCATGTCATTCTTCGTTTTTTCTTTGGGCTTAGGATCCCCGTACCTTATCCTGGGGACTTTCACCGGGTTACTTAAGAAAATTCCCAAAACCGGGAATTGGCTCATGTGGGTTGAACATGCTTTTGCTGTCATCCTGTTAGGGTTTTCTTTTTATTATTTTGTCATTGCCATTAATTCTGAATTTGTTAAATGGGTTCCTCCCATTACATTGATTTTTGGAGGAATATATTTGGGGTTTATCGAAAAGTCGGGAAAGGAAAAGCCATTATTTGTCCGGTTTAAATGGGCCGCAGGGTTGACGAGCTTGATCTTTGGGCTTTCGATCATCGCGTCGATTCTTACACCGAAAGAGAGCTTGGCTTGGGATGAATATAAATCCTATAAAGTCGTGATGGCTAAAGAAAAGAAGCAACCAGTGGTAATTGATTTCTATGCGGATTGGTGCATTACGTGCCATGAGTTGGAGAATTTTGTCTTCACGAATCCGACAGTTATAAAAGAGTTGAAAAAATTTGTGCGCTTAAGGGTTGATGCCACCGACATGATGGCCCCGGCGGTTCAAGAGGTCGTAGAGCAATATCGCGTTTTTGGTTTACCGGTGATTGTTTTTCTGGATGGCAATGGCCGGGAAGCTGATGACGCTCGTGTGGCCGGGTATATCCCGCCCGCAGAATTTTTGAAATCCCTGGAATTGGTTTTAGGCGGATCAAATGAAACGTTGATAAAGGGGCGATGAAGAATAGAATATGGATAGCCGCTTGTTTTATCGGGATCTTTGTTGTCCTCTGCGCGGTCCCCTGGGGCGCCAGACGGCCGCGCCCCAAGGCAGTTGTTATGCAAATGATCAAAGAGACCGGCTCAAATAAGGCAGATATGGAATCCAATGCTAATGCTTCAGAAAGGTATCCGGATAAGAATTTATTATCCAAAGAAAAAAGTCCGTATTTACTTCAGCACGCTAATAACCCCGTCCACTGGTACCCGTGGGGAGACGAGGCTTTTGCCAAAGCCAAGGCGGAAGATAAGCCGGTATTCCTTTCCATTGGCTATTCGACTTGCCACTGGTGTCATGTCATGGAACATGAGTCGTTTGAAAATCCCGAGATAGCCGAGGTCATGAATAAATATTTTGTTTCAATCAAAGTGGATCGGGAGGAGCGCCCGGATGTGGACAATATTTACATGAAGGCGGCCATGTCATTAACCGGAAGCGGCGGCTGGCCATTATCTGTTTTTGTAACAGCGGACAGAGAGCCATTTTATGGCGGCACATATTTCCCGCCGGATTCACAGTGGGGGCGTCCCGGATTTAAAGAATTATTGTTATCGATTCACGACGCTTGGCAGAACAAAAGGGATGAGCTTGTTAAATCCAGCCATTCCATAACGCAGAACCTTCAGTCGAAATCCTTTTGGGGACAAATCGCTGGCAATCCAATGCCAGATGAAGGAACG
The DNA here is from genome assembly GCA_003522725.1 of Candidatus Omnitrophota bacterium. Lineage (GTDB taxonomy): Bacteria > Omnitrophota > Gorgyraeia > Zapsychrales > Zapsychraceae > UBA10015. Next base: position 37,374 of record DPIG01000004.1, on the reverse strand, counting down.
CTTCGAAATGCTTATGGGCAATTTGCCCAACGGTTTGATTCCCGGTATGGGGGCTTCGGTGGAGCGCCGAAATTTCCATCGAGTCATAATTTATCTTATCTTTTGAGATATTGGAAACGCGCCAATGAACCGAAAGCATTGGAGATGGTTGAAAAGACGTTAACGGAAATGGCCAAAGGCGGGATGTATGACCACATCGGTGGTGGATTTCATCGGTATTCGACGGATCAGAGATGGCACATCCCGCATTTTGAGAAGATGATGTATGACCAGGCGATTTTAACAAAAACATATCTCGAAGCTTATCAGGGCGCCAAAGATGAAAAATATGCCCAGACCACCCGGGAAATCTTTGAATATGTTTTAAGGGATATGACGGACCCCAAAGGAGGGTTTTATTCCGCCGAAGACGCGGACAGTCTTCCCCCGGAAAAATTTACGAATATGACGCCGGCGGAAGATTTATCCAGAGAGAAAACGGAAGGCGCGTTTTATCTTTGGCGGTATCAGGAGGTTGTTGAGCATCTTGGCAAGGAATCGGCAGAGGTATTCAATTATTATTACGGCGTTGAATCACGCGGGAACGCTCTTTCCGATCCTCATGGTGAATTTAAAGGTAAAAATATTCTCTATGTCGCTCATGGTTTGGAGGAAACGGCGCAGAAGTTTGGGAAAACTCCCCAAGAGATTCAGCAAATTCTTAATGAATCCAAGAATAAGTTATTTGATGTCCGTAAATTCCGCCCCCGTCCGCATTTGGATAACAAGGTACTCGTTGACTGGAATGGTTTGATGATTTCCAGTTTGGCGTTTGGGTCTCGTGTGTTGGATGATCCGCGATACGGCCAAGCCGCTGAAAAGTCAGCGCAATTCATATTGTCGACTTTGGTAAGGCAAGATGGACGGCTCTTGCACCGTTATCGTGACGGTGAGGCCGGTATTTTAGGAACGCTTGAGGATTACGCGTTCTTTATTCACGGACTCATTGATCTTTATGAAGCGACATTTAAGGAGGAATATTTAAAAGAGGCAAAGCGTCTGACCGAGGATATGATCAAATTGTTTTGGGACGAGAAAGTAGGTGGCTTTTTTTTCACGGCTACGGACGCGGAAAAACTTTTGATTCGGGAGAAGGAGATTTATGATGGAGCTATTCCTTCTGGTAATTCGATAGCATCATTGGATTTGCTTCACATGGGGCGATTGACGTTAAACCGTGAATGGGAGAAAAAAGCGCAAGAATATTTTAAAGCCTTCGGCCAGGAATTATCTTCGGGCCCCAGCGCTTATGCTCAGTCGCTCATGGCATTGGATTTTGCTATCGGCCCTTCTAGGGAAATCGTTCTGGCCAGTCAGAAGGACGATCCGCAGACACAAGAGATGCTGAAGAGTCTTTACAGCAGGTTTATTCCAAACAAAGTTGTGATTCTTCGGCCGGCCTCGGATGAAGAGGCAAAGGCGGTTGTCGATATCATCCCATTTGTTAAAGGGCAACGCGCTTTGGATGATAAGACAACAGCCTATGTTTGCAAGAATTTTAATTGTGAGTTTCCCACGAATGATATCAGAAAATTTGAACAATTATTGGATCAATAGAGTTTCAATATGGATAAGAAAAAAGTCTTAATTCTTTGTACCGGGAACTCCTGTCGCTCACAAATGGCCGAAGGAGTTTTACGACATTTCAGCGGGGATAGACTTGAGGTTTTTAGCGCGGGGACGAAGCCATCACAAGTTGATCCGATTGCTGTTCGGGTTATGAAGGAGATTGGAATAGATATTTCGGGACATCGATCCAGGCACGTGGATGAGTTTAAGGAGCAAACATTTGATTATGTTATTACTGTTTGCGATAACGCCAAAGAATCTTGCCCAATTTTCCCTCGAGGCATGAAATTTATGCATTGGCCGTTTCCTGATCCTCCACATAATAAGGAGATTGATGAAGAGGTTATTAAAGAATTTCGTAAAGTCAGGGATATGATCTGTGAGAAGTTTAGAAACTTCGCATATGCGCAATCAATGTAATCAGAGCAGAGGATTTATGACTCGTACATTGAAGTCAATTATTAAATGTCCGCATTGTGGTTTCGAGATAGAAGAAACCATACCCACCGATTCCTGCCGGTTCTTTTATCAATGCTCACGTTGTGGTGTCCGCCTTAAGCCGAAGGAAGGCGATTGCTGTGTGTTTTGCTCCTACGGCACCGTCAAATGCCCATCAAAGCAGGAAAACTAATGTCATCCAATCGAGAAATTTTATAACGAAATTTTATAACGACGACTTTGATACGGGCGGTGGATATGATATACTGCTTTCTGAAAGTGCAACTTGCTGATGGCTAAAAAGTTACCGCCCAAGGGTGTAAAACCAAAAATGAAAAAGAAAATAAAAAATATTAGAAGAAAGCCGGCGGTCAAAACGGACCCCCGTCTATTGTTGAAAAAATATCGTCTGTTTTCGGATTTCATGGACCATATCCCCGAGGCTGTTTATTTCAAGGATAAACAGGGGAGGTTCGTTTTCGTCAACAAGGCCTGCGCCAAGGGGCCGGGCCTGGAACCGGGGCGGATGACCAAAGATGATCAATATGTCCTGGAAACCGGCAAACCGATCATCGGCAAAATCGAAAGGACGGCGCATCCCGGCGGTATTGACCGGTATGTTTCGGTCACCAAGGTCCCCAGATATGGGGCCAAGGGAGAAATCATCGGTTTGATGGGGACCGCGAGAGACGTTACCCACTGCATGCGCTACGAACGCACGCGCGAAGAAAGACTGGATAAAGGGGACGCATTAAAGATGCTGGAGGATTTGGACAGGGTCAGGACGGAATTTGTCTCCGCCGTATCCCACGAGTTAAGGACCCCATTAGCCATCGTCCATCAGCTGCTCCTGCTGATTTATGACGAAACGGCCGGCCCCCTCACTGACAAGCAGAGAGAAATCCTTGTCAAGATCAGGCACAACATGGACCGCCAGAAGAACATTATCGACAAGATGCTTGATATCTCGAGGCTCGAAAGCAAAGAATTGAGCTTCCGCTATTCTTTGGTCAATATCAATGATTTGCTCGGGGACTCGAAAGATTTCTTCAAGGGGCTGGCCGCCGGGAAGAACATAAAATTAAGCTATGACCTGCCCGGCGAGGATGTCAATATCTTTATTGATGCCGAGCGCGTTATCCAGATCGTCACGAACCTTATCAACAATGCCATCAAATTTACCGGGGAAAACGGCGAAATCAGGGTGGAAGTCAGGGTTCTGGAACATAAAGTCAGGATAGGGGTCATGGATACGGGGATCGGCATAGCCAAGCCCGATCTGGCCAGGGTATTCGACAAGTTTGTGCAAGTTTCCCAAAGTGACGCCGCCAAAAGGCAGGGCATAGGGCTGGGGTTGACGATCGTCAAGAAACTGGTGGAGAAACACGGCGGTGAGATATGGATCGAATCCGAGCCGGGCGCGGGCAGCAGGGTTTATTTCACATTGCCCCGGTTCTACACGGCCAACATCCTGGGGCCGGGCGTAAAAGCGAAGATCAACCAGTTGTTGGAGGACCATAAATCGGTATATCTCATCAACCTGTTGATCGTTGACTGGGAGGCGTTCAGAAAAAGGATCAAGGTCGAGCCCGAGACGCTGTTTAAGGAACTAAAGGAAATTGTCGGCTTGACCTACGAGGAGTTGTTCGGCGCGGGCGGGACCAAACACCGGATTATCATAACGGATATGCATGAGGGGAAGTACAGCATCATTTTCCCTCACGCGACACAAGAGAAAGTCTCGGATTTTTGTGAATTGCTCAAGGAAAGAACAAAAAATTATTTTATTAAAAACAAGATCGAAAATGTATTTATCGCGCTGGGGATCTTGTCTTATTTCTCCAAGGAGAAACAAAGCGGTGAGCCGGACGGTTCTTTGAACCTGCACTTTAAGGAAATATATATCGGCGCTGAAATGAGGCGTTCCAAGAGGATGGATTATAAGACCAAAATAGATATTACCGCCCCCGAAAAGGAAAAGCAAACGTCCGAAACGCTGGATTTATCACAACACGGGGTTTGTTTCGTGAGCCGGGGTCTTTTAGAGACGGACGCGAAGGTCGAAGTCCGCGTCGCGTTACTTAAAAAGAAGAAAACGATATCGGCAAAGGCGCGGGTGGCCTGGCTGGCAAAGCTGGGACATCAGCCGGGGGAAATTCCCGGAAAATATAAAATCGGTCTGGAATTTATTGATATGAGCAAAGAAGACGACGAGACCCTTTCCAGCGAGTTAAAGTTGTATTATGAGTAAAAAGAGAATACTTTTAGTCGACGATGAGCAGGACATGATCTACGCCGTCCAGATGCAGCTGGAGGCGAACAATTTTAAGGTTTTAACGGCCATGGACGGGCAGGAGGGGCTGGACAAGGCGCGGGAGGAAAAACCCGATCTAATTATTCTGGATTTAATGCTGCCCAGGATCGACGGCTACAAAGTCTGCCGTATGCTGAAATTTGATGAAAAATATAAAGATATCCCGGTTATCATGTATACCGCGCGGGCCCAGGAGGCCGATGAAAAGCTCGGGTTGGAGGTCGGGGCGGACGCCTACATGACGAAGCCGTTTGATCCTGGAAAGTTGTTGGCCAAAATCAAGGAATTGCTGGAAAAAGACCGGAGGCAGGATGGACAGTAACGTCAATATACGCCGGGAGCGGGAAGTCATCGACCTCTTGTTGAAAGAGGGTTTAATCACGCAGGAGAAGCTTGAGAAAGCGAGAGAAGAAACCAGGCGTACCGGATTAAGCATGGGAAACGCCCTGGAAAAGCTCGGCTTTATCACCTACGAAGATATCGTCAAGGTTCAAGCCACCGCCCTGGGGCTGCCTTATATGGACTTGAGTGATTATATCGTGGACGCCGGTCTGGTGGAATTGATCCCGGTTGAGACCGCTAAAAAGCATAAAGCGGTCCCTCTTTTCAAGATCGGTAACACCCTCACCGTCGGGATGGTCGATCCCAAGGACATTGAATCCATCGACAATATCCGCCGGGTCAGTAAGGTGGAAATGGTGGAACCGGTCCTGGTCTCGGAGCGGGGGATCCAGAAGGTGATCGATTCTTATTACGGCGCCGGAGAAACGGTCGACGCGATCGTCAAGTCCATCGATGGAAAGAAAGTGCTTCCCAAAGGAGGCAAGGTTTTTGGAAAGTCCCTCGATGACACCCCTGTTATTGATCTGATCAATATCATGTTCGCGCAGGCGGTCAAAGACAGGGTTTCCGACATGCACCTGGAGCCGACGGAAGAAACTTTAAGAGTGCGTTTTCGCATCGACGGCTTGCTGCGGGAAGTGACCATTGTCCCAAAGACTTTGCAGAGCGCCATTATTTCCCGGATCAAGATTTTGTCTAAAATGGATATTGCCGAAAGCCGCAAGCCGCAGGACGGCAGGATCCGGCTTAAGCTGGAGAACAAGGACCTGGACATCCGTGTTTCCACTTTCCCGACGCTTCATGGAGAGAATGTTGTCATGCGGCTTTTGGATAAAACTTCCGTGTTATTGGGGCTCAAGGAAGTCGGCATGCTGGAGAACGATCTGAAGCTTTTTGAAAAGGTCATCCGGCGGCCTAACGGGATTATCCTCGTCACCGGCCCGACCGGAAGCGGTAAAACCTCCACGCTTTACGCGGCCCTCACGGTCATTAACTCCATCGAAAAAAATATCATTACGATTGAAGACCCCGTCGAATATGAACTGCCTTTGATCAGACAGACGCAAGTGAACCCTTTGGCGGGTATAACCTTCGCCAACGGTTTGCGCGGGATCTTGCGGCAGGACCCGGATATCATCATGGTGGGAGAAATCCGCGACAAGGAGACGGCGGATGTGGCCATCCAGGCGGCGTTGACCGGGCACCTGGTTTTTTCCACCCTCCACACCAACGACGCGGCGTCCGCCCTCACGCGTTTGATCGATATGGGAGTGGAACCGTTTTTGGCGTCCAGTTCGGTGATCGGCATTCTGGCCCAGCGGTTGGTAAGGTTAATATGCGATAAATGCAAAGAAACCTATTCTCCCGCGGCGGATGTTCTGAAGGACATGGATTTCAAGAGGGGCACGCAGTTTTTCCGCGGGAAAGGATGTCCCAAATGCAACAATACCGGCTTAAAGGGCAGAACGGGGATATTCGAGCTGCTTGTGATTACGGAAGAAATAAGAACATTGATCGATGAAAAAAAGTCAGCGGACGAAATCGGCAAGAAAGCAAGAGAATCAGGCATGAGGACATTGCGCGACGATGGACTCCTGAAAGCAAAAGAAGGTTTAACGACGCTTGAGGAAGTCTTGCGTGTCACGGAAGTGGAATAGATTCCCTGGCAGTCAGATTAATTGAGGGCATCATTATTGGCGAACTACGAATACAAGGCAAGGGATAAATCCGGCAAGCTCCTCCAGGGTGTCATGGAAGCCGGCTCGGAAATGGCTGTTGCCGGGAAGCTCGAGAAGACGGGGTATATCACCATCGCCATCGTCCCGGCCAGGGCGAAAAGACAACTTAATAATCTGTTTGACAGATATCAACGTGTTAAATTCTCCGATCTGAATATATTCACCCGCCTTCTTTTTACTTTAAATAAAGCGGGCCTTCCCGTCTTGTCCAGCCTCAACGCGATCAAGGCGCAAACCGAAAACCCGGTTTTAAAAGATGCCATTGAGCAAATTATGCGGGATATCGAAGGCGGGGCGAAATTGTCCGGGGCGCTGGAGAAATACCCCCATATTTTTAATACGTTATATGTGAATATGGTCAAGTCGGGAGAGGTGTCCGGGAAGCTCACGGCGGTTTTAGAAAGGCTGATCACATTAGGCGAACGCGAAGAGGCGACCCGTTTGAGCATCCAGGCCGCCATGCGGTATCCGCTCATCGTCGTCGGCGCCATGATCATCGGTTTTATGGTTTTGATCACCCTGGTTGTCCCGCGCTTCGAGAATCTGTACAACCAGTTTACGGCGGAATTACCGTTGCCGACCAGGATGCTCCTGGGCCTGAATTACCTGATCACGCATTTCTGGTGGGCCATTTTGATCGGGATCGGACTGACCGGTTTCTTCTTGGTTAAATTTCTCGACACCGCGCAGGGGCGGCGCCGGTGGGACGACCTGAAGCTGAAGCTGCCTGTCGTGGGGCCGCTGTTCCTTAAATTGACAATGTCCAGATTTTGCCGCATCACGGGGACTTTGCTGGCCAGCGGTGTCCCCATCTTGCAGGTTCTGGACCTGGGGTCCGAAAGCGCGGGGAACGTTATTATTTCCGGCAACATTGACAATATAAAAAAAAGTGTCAATGAGGGCAAGGGCATGTCGGAACCGATGAAAGCCAGCGGCATCTTCCCCCCGGTTGTCATCCAGATGGTTGCCGCGGGAGAAGAGACGGGGCAATTGGAAAGCCTGCTGTTGCATGTCTCCGACTATTACGACTCGCAGGTCGATTATATGATCAAAAACCTTGTTTCCCTGATCGAACCGGTATTGATCCTTGTCCTGGGCAGTGCCGTGGCGTTTCTGGCGTTGGGGATCTTTATGCCGATGTGGGACCTGATCAATGTTTTTAAGGGCGGGAAAAATTAATAATACTATGGAAATTGAAATTTTATGTTTTATACTATTGTTGATAACCAGGACAAAAGTATAACCAGTCTTAACAGGGGAGGGGATGTCTATGAACAGGAAAAATCAAGGGTTTACGTTAATCGAGTTGATCATGGTCATCGTGATCCTGGGTATTCTGGCTGCCGTGGCCATACCGAGGTTTACGAATTTGTCAGGCCAGGCCGCTACCTCGGCCGAAGAAGGTGTGGTGGGGGGTGTGCGGGCAGGCATCGCAACACTGACTGCCGCCAACGCCGCCGCTGGTATTACCCCCAACATTCCTGCCGTGCTGGATACCATTGCCGCTGGTTTTCCTGTCACTTGCAGTAACCTCACCCCCTGCTTTGATACTGTTTTAGCACAAGGGGGAGTAACATCGGGAGGTTGGATAAAAACAGGCGCGCTAACGTATACCGGCCCGGATACAGCAACAGGCCTGACCTATACGTACGTCCCTGCCACAGGAGCGTTTACCGGCTCATAATTCTATTAACTTAGGGTAGAATGTTTATTGCGCTACCGATCCCTGGTGCGAGCCGGGGATCGGTAGTGTTTATTTTGAACCACCCCCTTATGGAAACATTCTAAAAAAATTACCATTGACAGAACCTCGTCATATAAAAATTTCCCGTCTGAACAATAAAGGTCTCACCCTCGCCGCCTCCATTATCCTGCTTGTTTTTGCCTCCACCGCGGTCTTGAGCGTGACCACGTTTATCATCCAAAGGCTTTTGCAGGCTGAAGCAAAGCATGCCGGAACAAAGGCCATTTATCTTGCTCAAGCGGGTATTAACAACGCCATGTATTCCTACCGGTCGGCTAATGGTTATTTTAGCTTGGGTCAGACAAACGTGGACGCCAACAATTATTTCGTTCTTGGCGCGACACCCGCCGAATTATTGATGGTCAACACCGCGACGGCCGCCTTAACCAGCAGTTCGACCCGATTAAGCAATGTCACGATCCGGAACGCGGCGGATTCCCCGATCACCATTAGCAGTATGGTTGTGAGCTGGCCGGCCAATGGCCGAAAATTAAAAGAAATCTGGATTGACGGGAGGCGTCTATTCCGGAGTGGTGGTGGTGTGGCCCCTCCCGCGAATGCAAACCTGAGCCCTGATTTTGCACTGCCTGCCTCATCAGCGGCCACGTATTCGATAGACTATTTGCTTTTTAACGGTAGTATGGCCGGAGTCGCGTATATCGACGTCCAGTTTGTCATGACGGACGGTTCGAACAAAACGGTGAGACTCTATCAGGATGGGGTTACGCTCAATAATTTTAACTTTACCGTCAAGGCGTTAGGTAACACCACGGGGTCAACTGTCCCCCGGACAATCAGGGCGGATTACAATGCTTTAACGAATAAAATATTTAATTACTATGAGATTGCTAACTAAATTATTCCCTAAATCGGGCGGGAAATATAATTATCGCGGACGGGGGTTCACCCTCGTTGAGCTCATCATGACCGTTGTTGTGGTCAGCATCGTGGCCATCCCTCTATCGCTGCTGATCAGCCAGCATCTGGAAAGTGTATTGCAGTCGCGGGACTATACCGCGGCGGTCAATTTAGCGCGATTGGAGATGGAAAAGGTCAACAATTTAAGTTATAACAATATAGTTAGCGGCAGTTTTTCTCCTTACCAGGGGACCAATTATGACGTGACCAGGACGGTGACTTACGCCCAGGGGGACGAGGCCGCGGCTGAAAGCATGAAGAAAATTGTGGTGGATGTAAAAAGATCCGGCGACGCCGCGGTTCTGGTCAGTTTAGTCACGTATGTGACAAAGAATATTATCTATGGGATATAAACATAAAAGAGGCCTGCCTGACCGGCAGGCAGGGTTTACATTAGTTGAGCTGGTCATGGTGATGGTCATCATCGGCATCATCGCGCTTCCGGGATCATTTCTGATGCAATATCTGGTCCAGAGTTCGGTATTTATCCCCAAACAGTTGAATATGGATATGCTCGCCGCCGACGCCCTGGATATCATGCTCGAGGGGGACAGCCAGGCCGAGGGGCTGCGCTCCAGCAGGAACATAACCAATATTCAATCCAACGAGGTCACCTTTAATAACCAGGATAACCAGTCCATACGCTACCGCCTGGCCGGCGATAAGCTTTACCGTTCGATCAACGGCGGGGCGGATGCGCTGATCCCGTATTACATCCCGCCGGCGGGAGTAACGGTAACAGGGAAGGATGGAAGTTTGTTTACTTATTACGATGACGCGACCGACGGTACGGCTGAAGTGGTCACGGCAACGGCCGCCGATGTCCGCAGGATTGAGATATCGTTGATTGTCGTTTCAGGATCCGGTTTGTCGGCCGACTGGGAAGGCCGGTCAGAACAAAGCTCTTCCATTGCTGTCAAGAAATTTCAGTGATATGAGAATAAATTTCAGCGACATAAAAACTATTTTTAATTTAAAGCTCAAGAACGCGATGCTGGAATTCCTGGCGCCTTTCGGCCGGAAGCCGCAAAAATTCCTGGCCATTGATTTCAGCCAGGCGATGACCGGGATCGTTTATGTCGAGTCGCTGGACAACGGCCTGAAATTGTTGGCGTATGACATACGGAAGAATTCAGCGGCGGAGAAAGAAAATGACGCGGCGGTCGTTAATTCCATCAAGGCCTTTCTTGAGAAGAATTCCATTGCAGAAAAAGATGTCATGGTCAGCATCTCGGACGCCGACCCGGTCGTCATCAAGTTCCTGACGCTGCCGTTTATTCCGGAAAAAGAGATCCCCGGCGCGGCCAAATGGAAGCTCAAGGATGACGTTCCATTCGACCTGGACCAAAGCGCCATCGCCTGGCAGGTCGTGGGCGATTATGTTGATAGCGAAGGCGCAAAGAACAGGGGGATGATCTTTGTTGTCATGTTGAAAGAGGCTATCGACCGGTATTTATCCATCATGGGTCAATGTCATCTTGAACCGTTGGGGGTCACAAGCAGTTCTTTTAACTACGCCAGTCTGTTGCAGCACACCGCGCAGAATTCAAAAGTAACCGCGGTTTTGGACGTGGATTATAAAGGATCCACATTGAGCATTTATTCCGGTAACAAATTGAACTTTGTCAGAAGATTGTCGATCTCCTGGGAAAAGCTCACTCAGTCCCTGACCGAGGTTATTGTTTCCGGTGAAGGGAAAATCGGGCTTTCTCACGATGAAGCGCAATCCATAGGGACCACCTTCGGCATCCCTGAAGATGAAAACCAGACGGTAAAAGACAAGGTTCAGGCGACGCGTATCATATCTTTGTTGCGGCCGCTTCTGGAAACCCTGGTGAGAGACCTGAAATTTTCATTCCAGTATTTTGCGTCAAATTTTAATACCGAGCCGCCCGGTTCATTATATCTTACGGGCGGGGGATCGAATTTAAAGAACCTGGATAAATACTTGAGCAAGGCTTTGAACCTTGAGGTGTCCTATTTATTGTTGCCGGGCCGTGTTGACGCGCGGATATTGGAAGGGGGGAAACTGGACCAGAGCAGCCGCAACAAGATCATCAATGCCTTGGGGGCCGCCCTTGGCGATCCCCGCGCGATCAACCTGCTGCCTCCGGAGGTCACGGCCCGCAGAGCAGAGCGGCTCCAGAGGGTAATTCTACGGCTTTTCGGGATAGCGGCCGGCGCGGTCTTTTTGTTTTTGTTATTCAGCGCTCAGTTTCAGGTCAGGGATTATCAGAGCAGAGTAAAAAATGCCCAAACCCATTTAAGGACCGTCGCGGAGATCAATGTTTTAAAGGAAAGGGTCCAGGCCAGAGAAGACCTGATCGCGAAGATCCAGGAAAACCGGGTCCCGGTGACGGGGGTTCTGAAGGTCATCAGCGCTTCCGTCTCCGCGGAAATTATTCTCAATGAACTGTCTTTTGACCAGGCTAAACATACCTTGCTGTTAAAAGGGGTTATCCCTGCGGAGGAAGAATCCGCGCAAAGGGTCTTGATCGATTTTATGCAACGGCTTGAGCTTTTCTCGTTTTTCGCGGAGGTCAGCCTTGTTTCATCCCGGAGAGTGGAAACAATCCAGGAATTCGAGATCCTGGGGGAAGTAGTCCATTGATCCGGCGCATAAGGAGCCACATTTGCAAATGAACACAATAACGCCATCCCAAAAAAAGATCATAATTTTTACCGGCGCCGCTGTAACCGCGGTGACCCTGTTGGGCCTCTTTGTTTATCTGCCGGCGGTGCGAGAAATCAGCCTGCTCAAAGGCGAAGTGTCCGGCATCCGGGACCAGATAGAGCAAATAGAGGCCAGCGTGGGCCAGGGACATTCAATAGCCGATGGGATTGAGGCGTTAAAAAATAAATACCGCGTATTAGATGCCAAATTTCCCGTCAAAGAAGAAGAGGCCCTGGGGCTGCTTTCTGAATTTGCCAGAAGATGCAATGTGACGATCGTTACGATCAAATCGCAACCCAAGGTTGAATTTCTTGATGCGAAGGACCAAAAAGTCGAGATCGAGGGGAAGATTTGTAGGATATTACCTGTTTCCATTGACGCAAAAAGTAATTATAATGATCTGGGCAAGTATATAGAGATGCTGGGAGAATTTTTGCCGGCCTATGTCACTGTTGAAGAACTGAACATACGTAAAGAATCCGGCGGGGGCCCGGTTTTGAGGGTTACGATGGAGCTTAACTTGTATTTGCTGGCCTGACGATGGAAAAGAAAGATAAAATACAACTTGGTATCACGGGCGTTTTGGTCATTATTTTGTTACTCTTCCTGGCGCGCGCCTTTGAAAAAAAGAAGCGGCCTCTCCCTGTCAAGGCCAAAGAGGTTGCGGCAGATCAAAAGGTGAAGGAACCGGACCTGTATACGCGGCTGGAACAGGAAATAAAAAAAATGGATTTCAAAAGAGACCCGTTTTCCCGGCAGTCTCTCTCGGACTTGGAAGAATCACAAGACTTGCATTTAAGCGGTATCCTTTGGGATGAGGTAAATCCTACTGCGATCATTAATGATGAAATTGTGGCCGTCGGCAGCCGGATACAAGGCGGGAGAGTTGTCGACATTAGAAAAGATAAGGTCATTCTGGAAGAGGGCGATTATCATATAGAACTTGTTCTGGAGTGATGACTCATCGTATGATTTTGAAAGTTACCGGGAAGTAATACGGGCCAATCAATTTTATTTTAAGATGTTCTTGACTGGCCGCACGCTTGTGTGGTATATATGAAATCCTATGGATAAACCAAAACTGACAGCAAAGCAGAAAGCAGTCCTCAAATTCATTTACAAGGCGGTCAGGAACGACCACCGGCCGCCGACCATCCGCGAGATCGCCGCGCATTTCGGGTTTTCCTCGACCGGCACGGTACGCGATTACCTGCGCGCCCTCATTGGCAAAGGGTACATTAAAGTCGCCTCCAACAAATCCCGGGCCATTGAACTCATCCGCGAAGCCCTGTTTTCCTTTCCTATATTAGGAAGGGTCCAGGCGGGTCTTCCCAACCTGGCCGTGGAGGAGATCGAAGGATACCTTAACCTGGACAGCCTGGTTTTTTCCGATGAAAGCACCTTTGCTCTGCGGGTCAAAGGTGACAGCATGACCGGGGCCGGTATCATGCCCAACGACCTGGTTTTGGTGCGCAAACAAAGCGTGGCCCAGACCGGAGAAACGATCGTCGCCCTTATCAATGATGAGGCGACCGTCAAGAACCTCGGGCGGCGCGGCGACGATTATTATCTGGAGCCGGCCAACCCCGGTTATTCTCCCGTCAAAGTCGACTCCAGCGTTTCCATTGTCGGCAAAGTCATCAGTGTTGTGCGACGAATGTAATGAGCCGCAGGCGAATTGTCCCCTCCCGATAATGAAGAAATCCGCGCTGGACATCCAAAGATAAATTTGATATTGTGGATAACTTAACGAGATTGGAATTTTTGCGCCTGTAGCTCAATTGGATAGAGTGATTGCCTACGGAGCAATAGGTTGATGGTTCGATCCCATCCAGGCGCATTCTTTTTGACACTAAGATTATGCCCCCAAAAACATCTTCAGCAAATCCTTCCGAATCATTTTTACAGCATCCGAAGGACTCTTTTCTGATCCCCCAGGGCGAGCTGGAGCTGTTCCACTACATGATCGACAATATCGGCGACGAAGTGATGGTCATCCGCCGGGACGGGCGTATCGTTTTTGCCAACCAGGCCGCCGCAAGGTTGCTCGGATATCCGGTCAAAGTTCTTTTGACCAAACTGGTAACGGATCTCTTCCGGCGGAAACTTACCATCGCCCGGTGGCAGAAGATGTATTGGACGCGTCTTAAAAAAGGACGGGCGCCCATATCCTATATTGTTGACCGGGTGGGGAGGGGAGGGCATATCCATACCGTTGATGTCACGGCGGCGTACATGCCCTACAAATCCGGCGAATATATGTTGTCCGTGGCCCGGGACATCACGGACCAGCTGGGCTTGCAGCAACGGCTTCAGGAATCGATGAACCTTTACCGTTTGATGAGCGAGCAGGCGGTCGACGGGATCCTCATGGTCGATCCGGACGGAGTCATTGAGTACGCCAACCCGGCGGCGAGCCGCATGGTCAAGGTGGACCCTTCGCGCGTATTCGGCATGCATTTCAAGCATTTTATCGACAAACGGTCGCTTCCCAAAGTGCGGGAGAGTTTTCGTGCCGTCACGCGCGGGTTGCCGGTTGTCTGCGACGAATTTTATATCCGCGACCGCAAAGGCAAGACGTTCCCCGCCGAATTTACGGCCACGCCGATTTTTAAAGGCGGCAAGGTCGACCGTATCCACACGGTCGTCCGGGACATCAGCCGCCGCCAGGAACTGGAGTCACTGCATCGTGACACGGAAAAGATGAAGGCCCTGCAGAATTTTATCGCCGGCACTGTCCAGGAAATCCAGTATCCCCTCAAAGGGATCCTCGATCATTCTTACGCCCTGGTTGAGAAATATAAAGGCCGTTATTTTGAATATATCGGATATAAGGAGTTTAAAGACATTATGCGGACCCTGGGTGTCATGCACGACCAGGTCCAGTCCTGTTTTGACACGACCAACCGGCTGCTGGACATCAACCGCAGGAAAATAAAAATGGACGGGACGCATTGCGACGCCAACGCGGTCATCCACGAGGTCCTCCGGCGGCTCGCGCAATCCTTTGAAGCGGCCGGCGTCCGGTGCAAGGTGAAACTCACCGGTCAGTTGCCGGCGGTCGCCGTCGGGGCTCTTGAACTTAATCAGATAATGACCCACGTTTTGACCAACGCCGTTCAGGCCATGCCGCGGGGGGGCAACGTTGAGGTGAGGACTTTTTCCCAGAAAGCCGAAAGTAAAGTCCAGATTGAATGTCGTGATGAGGGTGTGGGCATCGCGCCGGAAGACCTGCCGCGCGTTTTTGAGCCGTTTTTTACGACCAAAAACCGCGGGTTGGGCAAAAGTCCTGGGCTTGGTCTGGCGATCGCGTATTCCCTGACAAAATCTTTTCAGGGCGAGATCGTCCTTAAAAGCAAATTAAGGCAAGGGACCCTGGTGAAAATTATCTTCCCTGTCTATAAAAAGAACCATCGTCCGCGCTAAATGCCGGTTATCCGCCTACGCAAGCAGTTGGCGGATAACCCCGACGAGTANNCTTTTCATTTGTCTACTTCATATTCAGAAAAGGCGAATGAAAAGAGAATTTTGCCATATCTTATGAGTCGGGGTCAAACAAGGTGCCATGGGCTTTGTCCCTTGGGCTCCATTCTTTCCCGACATGACCGCCCCTGTCCCCATTTCTCCCGACGAGATGTTTATGCGCGAGGCCTTGAAACAGGCCCGCGTCGCCGCCGATAACGATGAGGTGCCGGTGGGGGCGGTCATCGTCCATGAGAACAAGATTATCGCCCGGGCTCATAACCAGGTGGAGACTTTAAAAGATCCCACCGCTCACGCCGAGATGATCGCGATCACCCAGGCAAGCGCTTCGCTGGAAAGCAAATGGCTTCTGGAGTGCGCGCTTTATGTGACGCTCGAGCCTTGCAGTATGTGCGCCGGGGCACTGGTCTTGTCCCGGGTCCGGCGGATCTGCTTCGGCGCCGCGGATCCCAAGACGGGCGCCTGCGGGTCGGTATTGGATATCGTGGGGCATGAGCCGCTCAATCATCACCCTGAAGTTGAAGGTGGGATACTGGAAGAGGAATGCGGCCGGTTGCTCAGTGATTTTTTCAAGCAGAAGAGAAATCCTCTGGATGCGGGACTTTAATTTTCCCCGGAGGGAAGAAATTAAAGTCCTTGATAAAACAAAGACTGTCGATTATTCTAGAAACATAAAATTTTAGCTAAGGAGAGCCCGCCTCGCCAATCCGCCTGCGGCGAGATTGGCGGGCGAGGCTTCTCCAAAATTTGCTTTGCAAATTTTGGAGAGGTGGCGGAGTGGTTGAACGCAGCTGCCTGCTAAGCAGTTGGACGGCGTAAGCCGTCCCTCGGGTTCGAATCCCGGCCTCTCCGTTATTATTTTTTATGACAACCATCATCCTCCTGGTCATTTCCAACATCTTCATGACCTTCGCGTGGTATGGGCATTTGAAGTATAAAAATACCCCGCTCATGCTCGCCATTTTGGTCAGCTGGCTGATCGCCTTCGCGGAATATTGTTTCCAGGTGCCGGCCAACCGTATAGGTTACGGGACATTTACCGCCGCGCAGCTCAAGACCATCCAGGAAATCATTACTCTTGTTGTTTTCTGTATTTTTTCCGTCCTGTATCTCAAAGAAGAAATCCGCTGGAATTATCTCGGATTTTTCGACAGAAAAATCCGCCTTGAGCGATAGCGAAAGGCCGCAAGGACAAACTCCCATCGAGTTTGTCCTGTTTTGCGGGGTATCCCAAATTTTGAAGCCGTACAAAATTGTGCGGCGAAAAATTTGGGATTACCTTGCAAGCCGACAAAATCCGATAAGGATTTTGTCGTGCAACCCCTTCGGGGCAAATTTTGCTATCGCAAAATTTGGGATTATTTCGTCGGGTTCGCGCTGATCGTCCTGGCCGTGTTTTTTATCTTCAAAAAGTGGTGAGAATTACAATTGCTTAAGCTTCTTCACGGTGTATAATACTTTAGAAAATTTTTGTAAGGAGAAATTATGTCTTCGTTAATGTGGGTTTATGTTTTGACCGGCGTCGTCAGTATCGCGATCGCCCTATTGCTGGTACGTCTCACCCATCTCTCCGGACAGGTCAGCCCGGAAACGGCGGCGACCAAAGTCAAAAGTTCCGATTCTCATCTTCCCGCCAGTGAACGTCTGCAGAAAATCGTCGACGAAGAAGTCGGCAAGGTCGCCGGGTCCGCGCAGCGCTCGCGCGAGATCGGCAGTCTCATCACCAGCGTTTTTACCGAAGAACTCAACCAGAAAATAGAGCAGAACAAGCAAGAGCTGCGCCAGAAATACGAGGCGGTCATCAGCCGCAAGACCGAAAACGAAGAGATCGCCTGGAAGAAATACAAGAAGATCATCGGCGAAAAGAAACAGACCGAGGCGGTCATCCGCAGTATCGCCCAGGGGCTGGTCGTCGTCGACGCCCAGGGCAAGGTCGTGATGATCAACCCCGCGGCGGAGAAACTGCTGGGGGTTTCCCGCCAGGACAAGGTCGGCAAAACTTTGACGGAGGACATGAAGGAAGAGCAACTGGTCTCGCTGTCCCGGGGTTCCCCCGATAAAGAAGATCAGGAGATCGAACTGATCAGCCGGCAGGACGAAACCAAGAAAGTCTTGCGGGCCAGCACGGCCGTCATCGAGAACGAAAACGGCCAGACGATCGGGATGGTGTCGGTTTTAAGCGACATCACCAAACAGAAAGAACTGGATAATCTCAAGTCCGCGTTCGTCGCCAACGTTTCCCACGAACTGCGCACGCCTCTTGTTGCCATCGACAAGTCGTTGACCCTGATCCTCGAGAAGGAAGCCGGCGATCTTTCGCAAACCCAGGAACAGTTTTTGTCCATCGCCCAGCGCAACCTCAAACGCTTGAGCGCTTTGATCAACGACCTGTTGGACCTTTCCAAGCTGGAAGCCGGGAAGATGGAAGTCCGGCGCAAGTCCATGGCCATCAATAACGTGATCCAGGAGGTCATCGACTCGCTCAACAACTGGGCGAAATCGAAGAACATCACGCTGGAAAAAAAGATCGAGGACCTGCTCCCTGATGTGCAGATCGATCCCGACCGTCTGGCCCAGGTGCTCACTAACCTGGTCGGCAACGCCGTTAAATTCACTCCCGCCGACGGAAGAATCACGCTGGAAGCGAAATTGTCCGAAGGAGAAGGAGGCGGCAAAAAGGAATTGGAGGTCAGCGTCAAGGACACGGGGATCGGGATCGCGCCGGAAGACTTGCCGAAAATTTTTAGCAAATTTTACCAGTGCGGCGGCGAGCGGATGATTTCGGACGTCAACGGGACGGGGATCGGTTTGTCCATCGCCAAAGAAATCGTGGAATTGCATGGCGGGAAAATTTGGGTCGAGAGCGAAAAAGGCCAGGGGGCGAGATTTGTTTTTACGATACCGCTCACGCCGGGATAGAAATCTGGAGGGATTATGGGAGAAGATAAAAAGATGTTGGTTCTGGTGGTCGATGACCAGGCGGATTTCCGGGAATTGTTGAGTTTCTGGCTGCAGTCCAAGGGTTATTCAGTCATCACGGCCGAGCATGGCAAGATGGCCATCGAGCGGATCAAGGAAAAATCGCCCGATATCATGTTTATCGATCTGCGGATGCCGGTCATGGACGGGGTTGAGGCGATCAAAGCGATCCGGGAATTCAATAAGGAACTGCCGATCATTATTATCAGTTCTTATATCGATGACCCGCGGGTCAAGGAAGCCGTTTCGTACGGAGTATCCGGAGAATTCTTTAAGGGCGGGGATTTCAAGGACGGATTGTCCTTGCTGGAAACGGTCTTGCGGACCCATAAGAAATTAAAAAGGGCGTAATTGATGTATAATTAATATTATTTCCAGTATATACGGTTTTTCAAGCTCATCCGTTTAAAGGGTGGGCTTTTTTATTGGTGGTCTTTAAAAAAGAGGCCGCAAATTGTCGACTATTTTATTGACAGGGCGTTACGCAATGTTATGATAAAAATCGCTATAGAATTTTTATAATTTATATAACCCCAAGCACTTTGTGCGTTGGAGGACATACCGTCCGATGAGTTATTTTAAGATCCTTGGATTCGAAAAGGAACCTTTCTCCACCAGTCCCGATCCTGATTTCTTTTATCTTTCCCGCGAGCACGAAACCGCCCTCACCAACGTCCTCATCGAATTGCGTCTCAAAAGAGGTTTGTCCGTTATTTTAGGGGATGTCGGAACCGGGAAGACCACCTTGTCCCGGAAATTGGTCCAGGAATTGAAAGAACGGGATGATTGTATTTTCAACATTATCCTCGACCCCACGTTTGAAGATGAAAAACTTTTTTTGACCTCGCTGGTACGGAATTTTGAGATCAATGTGGATGCCCCCGGCCCCTCGACTCCCCCGGTCTTTCCCGGCCCCCCTCCTGGGACCACGATCCTCGCGTTGCGGGAGGCCCTGGAGAGATTCCTTTTCCAGAAAGGGGTGACCGAGGGCAAAACCGTTATCCTGATCATCGACGAAGCCCAAAAGCTGACCGAAAACTCTTTGGAAATATTGAGGTTGCTGCTTAATTACGAGACCAACGAATTCAAGCTCTTGCAGCTGGTCCTCCTCGGGCAGGTTGAGTTGTATTCAAAGATCATGAACATCGCGAATTTTTTCGACCGGATCAGCCTGAAGTTCATGCTGCATCCCCTGGAGCTGGAAGAGACGAGGGAAATGATCCAGTTCCGTATCCAGCAGGCGGGATATCGGTCGGGCATGCATCTTTTCCTGAACGAGGCGGTCAAGGAGATCCACCAGCACAGCCGCGGGTATCCACGGCAGATCACCATGCTGTGTCACCGCAGTCTGAAGAACCTGGTCCTCAAGAACAGATTCGTGGTGGACGCCGCGTTGGTTCAAGAGATCATGGATGAAGAATTGAAGTCGGGATGGCAACGGAAAGATCTGTTACTCCAGAAAAACAGCTTTTAAAATTGATAGAGGAGCAAAAGGGGAAGAACCCGGCGGCCGTCCAGGCCCATGCGCTCAAGCGCCGCGGCATGAGCTTTGTGTCTCCGGGCGCCTGGCTTGGCCGGTTTTCATTCTCGAAAGACTGGTTCCGGCGGAAAATTGAAAGTTTCCGGGGACAGCCTTTCGACATTAAATCGATCAACCGGATATTACTTCTGTGCGCGTGCGTTTTTACTCTTTATTTTTTAGCCAGTACAACCACGGCATTGATCCAGTTGAGCAGCCCTCCGGAGCTGGGGGCGCCGGCCTCCGAAAACGGGTCGTCCGTCGACCTGATGGAAAGGGTGTTTCTGAAAAAGGCCGTTTCTTATTATCTGGAAAAAATTGGAGAAAGAGACATTTTTAAAATGGGGGCGGTGCGAAAAGTCACCGGAGCCGACGGCGTTGAGACCGAGATGAAGGTCACCTCCGCGCGGATACTGGATGTCACGGAGAATTTGAAACTGGTGGGGATCTCCTGGTCCAGCGAGCCCGACGCCATTATCGAGGACACCAGGGACACAAAAACATTTTTTGTCAAGACCGGCCAGAAGATCGGCGAAGTTAAAGTCCAGGCGATCTTTAAAGATAAAGTTGTTTTAAGTTATCAAGGGGAAGAGACCGAGCTGAAATGAGCCAAAGTTTCGCGATAGAAAGATCCGCAATGAGTAAGTTTTCATTAAGCCTTGTTTTTGTCGGCGCCGTGCTTGGCCTCTCTTTTATCATGGTTTCCGTTTCTTACGGACAGGAGGATGCGGTTGCCCCGGAGATCGTCCGTCAGGCCGAGGTCGTTGTCGTCCAGGAACCCGCGCCGGAACAAGCCGCCCCCCGAGAAGCTGTTGAAGAACCCCAGGCAGGATCGCTGGAATCCATCGGAGGTCCTTTGGAAGAATTGCCGGTGGAGGGCACTGCCGAAGTCGAGCCGCTGCCGGAAGGCATGGAGGGCAACCTCACCCTGGATTTGCGCAACATCGACGTCACCGACGCCATGAAATTCCTGGCGGTCAAGGCGGGGTTAAATATCATTACCACCAAGAACGTTGCCGGCCGGGTATCGTTGATGGTCGAAAATGTCCGCATTAAGGACATTTTCGATATCATGCTGCGTTCCAACGACCTCGCGTTCATCAAGCAGGGAAATATTTATAATGTTATGGCGGAGGAAGAGTACAAGGCGCTCTTTGGAAGGCGATTTTCCGATCTCCGCCAGGTGAAAGTCGTGCGTCTGCAGTACGCCATCCCCGAACAGACCTTTGCCATGCTGGACATTCTTAAAAGCGAAGTGGGCCGTGTCCTGGTCGAGCCGGATTCGGGGACCATCCTTTTGATGGACATCCCGGAGAATATCCAGCGCATTGAAGAGGCTTTGGCGACGCTGGAACAAAAAAACTCCGTGCGGGTTTTTAACCTTCAATACGCCAAGGCGAAGGACCTGGAAGAACAGCTCAAGACCCAGCTTGACGCCAAGAAGGTCGGCTCGATCAAGGCCGATGAGCGTTCCAACCAGGTCATCGTCCAGGCCTTGCCGTCGAGGATGGAAGACATAGAACGTTTGATCACCGCTTTGGATAAAAAGACCAAAGAGGTGCTGATCGACACGCAGATCGTCAAGATCAAATTGTCCGATGATCTGGAAACGGGGGTTGACTGGGAAGGGGTGATGGGTGTGGCCAAGACGGGCGCCAACGCGTACATCGGTTCAACGCCTTTTAGCGTCATACAGGCGGCGACGGAGACCTGGCAATCACGCAAGGATTTTCTCACGGCCCAGGGCGGAGAGATCGGTGCCTATCCTTTCAGCGGCAATACGGCCAGCGTATCGAGCAGTACCAAGGTGACGCCGGGTGAGCGGTTGCATTTCGGGGTGATCGACGGCGACAAGGATATCGACGTGATGGTCAAGTTCTTGCAGACGCTGGGCAGGACCCAGATCCTTTCCAACCCCAAGATCGCGGTCACCAACAACCAGGAGGCCAAGATCCACGTCGGTGAGCGCCAGGCGTATGTCACAACGACCACCACCAGCGGCCAGAGCACCACCACGGTTTCGGAAGAAGTGACGTTCGTCGACGTCGGTATCCAGCTGCTGGTCACCCCGACGATCAATGATGAAGGGTTCGTGACGATGAAGGTCAAACCGGAGATCTCCAGCGTTGTTTCTTCGTTGACGACGCCTTCGGGCAACACCATCCCCATTATCGATACCTCAACGGCGGAAACGACGGTCATGGTCAAGGATGGTTCCACGATCATCATCGGGGGGATGGTCCGGGAAGAAAAAACTTCCAGTTCTTCCGGCGTGCCGTTTTTAAGTAAAATCCCCCTGATCGGGTTGATCTTCAGCTCTACCGCGAACGCGAAGGAGCGCACTGAACTGCTGGTCATGCTGACGCCTCATATTGTCAGCGGCGATATTTTAACGACGGGTGATGAGGGAGATTTGAGATTGAGATATGGTAAGGATTATGAAGAATATCATCCCTTTACCGAAGATAAGGATGTGGAGCCGCGGGACGCTCCGGAGGAAAGGATCAAATCCTATCGGGATTTATAAATGGTTAAAGGTTGCCCCTACATTATCAATTTCAGGAGAACGTAATGAATAAATCCAAGATGCTGGCTCTGGTCATCGGCATTCTTATCCTTTGCGAGGCCCTCGGGGTTATTTATTTTGCCAACAAGACCTATAATTTGTCGCGCAAAAATCAGGCGATGGCCGCCAAGATCGAGAGTATTCAGCCCGGATACGCGAGGATGACCAAAGAGAGCGAAGAATCTATGGCAAAAAGCCGGGAAGCCATCGCAAAATACAAGGAAATGGAGAAAGAGCTGGAGTCGGTCAAGGCGGACCGCGAGAACATTCTGGCGCAGACCAAAAATCTGCTGGCGAACCGCGCGCGTGTCCAGGAACTGGAAGATGAGCTCGGCAAGGTCAAGGCGAGCCTCCGGCCTGTTGAAGACGCGCGGAAAAAAGAAAAAGAGCAGAACCTGGTTCTTAAGACGCAAGTCAGGAAACTTAAAGACGAGCGGGCAAAGCTGACGGCGGAGCGTGATGAAATAAAATCATCTTACGAGAAGCTTCAGGATAATACACTGGTTAAAGAGCTGAATACCAGGATTGCCGGTCTGCAAGGGGAGCTAAAGAGCGCCGTCGCCGCGGTCAATGCAGAAAAGAGCAAGGCAGGATCGGATTTGAAAGCGGTGGAGAAAAGAAATTCCCAGTTGACGCAAGAGAACGCCAGGCTCGCCGCAAGCAAGGAACAATTGGAGGCCAAGATCGAAGAGCAGAGGACCAATTACGCGGAGGCGTTCGAGAAAAATAAAGCGCTCGAGCAGGAGATCCGGGAGCTGCCTGCTAAATTCGTTGAGGTTTCCCGCCAGAACAAGGTGCTTTTGAAACAGACCGCCGGGATGCATTACAACATGGGCGTGTTCTATACCAAGCATAAGGACTATGACCGCGCCGCGAACGAGTTCGTAAAAGCGCTGGAGATCAATTCCGATGACGCTTACGCCCACTTTAATTTGGGATATATCTATGCGGAATACTTGATCAATCGTCACAAAGCTATGGATCATTTTCGTCACTTCTTGCGTTTGGCCAAGGGAGATGACCCGGACGTGAACTGGGCGAGGAAGTATCTACTGACGTGGGAAACTTACGATGGCAAAAGACCTGTCCAATAAATGACGGCGCGACTTACGGAATGTAGTGAACGTAAGTCGCTGCCGGAATTTACCCTTGACATTTTGCGATAGATTCAATGTATTATTTTTATATTTTGAAATGTGAGGACAGCACAAAATATTATGGACACACGGGTGATCTCGTTCAGCGTCTTTCCAGGCATTCGAAAGGTGGTGTAAAATCAACAAGGAATAAGCTTCCGCTGGAGTTGGTTTATTACGAAGAATTAAATTCTCGATCAGAAGCTTATCGGCGAGAGTTGCAATTCAAAAATGGAAGAACTCGGAAAGAAACAATCGAAAAGTTGATTGAGTCGTTTCCGAAGGCAAAATGTCAAGGGTTTAATTCGCGCAATCCTTGGCAAAATATCCATTTTGTCAAGGATGCGCTCATTAAAGGAGGAAGGAACACATGAACAAAGTTATCGCATTATCGGTAGCCGCAGTATTAACCATGGCTGGAGTGTCGTACGCGGCGGAGGACGTTTTGGCCGCGAAGAAGGCCGCCCTCGATAACAGCGAGTGGAGCATCGAATTAAAACCCATGGCCGGCGGGAAAGGCAAGAGCAAGGCCGAGCAGGACACGCTGCTTTTTTCGGACGGCAAGATCTCTTCCGGAAATCTCGTGAAAGCCGGTTATAACACGACCAATTATACCTTGAGGATACTCGAGGATAACGAAACGCTGACGTGGGAGACGATGCAGACCTCCGAAAAAGACGGTGTCGCGTTCTGGCGCGGGGACATCGGTCCCGACGGCATTATGCGCGGGGTCTTGAGCAAACGCGACTTGAAAAACAGCACGAAAGATTTTAATTTCGTCAGCACAGGCTCCAAAAAAGTGGCCCCGCCGGCGCCACCGGCATCAGCTCCGGCAGTGGAACCGGCCGCGGACAGCGGTAAGTAAAGCGCAGGGGAATTTAAATACGAAGCACGAAATTCCTCCCGAAGGGATCCTAACGGGAAATACGAAACAAATTCAAAAACACAAATTCCAAGCACTAAACTGTTTGTATCATTTGAATTTTTGATTTAGATATTGTTTCGGATTTCGTGCTTCGAATTTCGAGTTTAAGCCCTAAGGAATTTATTTGCGATGTTGAGTTTCGCACGAAATATTCGGTGTTACTTCTGTTTCGCAACGATCCTGACTGTAGCAGGGATAACAATACCCGTCCTGCCCCCGTCCTCACTCGCGGCGCCTGCCTCGCCCAAAGGCGGGCAAAGTGACATTGTGTTCACCGCCACTTTGGATAAAGCTGAGTACGCCGCTGAAGAACCGGCCAATCTCGCTTTTGCCTTGAAGAATAAAGGCAAAAGTCCCGTTTACGTCAACAAACGGTTTTACTTCGGTCCGGAAGACGCCCCTAAAAACCAAAAAGAGGTGTACGTGACGATCACCTCCCCGTCGGGACAGAAGCTCCCCTTTAAATTCCCTTATGAAACGGGTTACCCTAAAACCGATTATTTCACGTTGCTGGAGCCGGCCCAGGAAGTCAAGGCCGATTATCCGCGCAACTTGAGAGGGAATTTTGAATTCAAAGAAGAGGGCACTTACACGGTCACGGCCGTTTATCAGAACACCTTTGGCCGCGAGCTGGGGCTGGATGTTTTTCAAGGGAAGCTGACGGCGGAGCCGGTGAGATTTCAAATTAAGAAATAGGGTCAAGGGGCAAGGAACAAGGAACAAGGAACAAGGGAAAAAGTAAAAGACCTTGACCCCTGACCCTTGCTGGTTGACCCTAACTTTCAATGAACATTTCTATTCTAACATTTGCTATTATTTTTTTGAGTTTTTTTTACTCGGTCGTCCCCGCCCACGCTTACGATTTCCAGGAGATCGCCAAGAACGACGTTGTCGGCGAGGCCTTTGGCGCTCCGGTCAAGAACGAAGAGTTTCTGCACCATTTTAAAACAGCTTCGTTGTTCACACGTTCCGGAGGGGGGCAGGCGGAACGTAATGATGAAGACCGTCGGCAGGAGGCTTGGCAGAACCTCGTGTTCGTCAAAGAGGCCAAGGACCAGGGGGTGACCGTCCCCCGGGAAGAGATCGTCGCTGAACTTAAGCGCCTTTTATTCGAAAAGAACGTCGAGTACGGCAGTGAGCAGTATACCCGCTGGGTCATCGAGAATTTTGCCGAAGACCCCAAAACGTTCGAGCGCCGCATCGAAGACTTGCTGACGATCAACAAGCTTTTGAAAATGAAGCTGGACCCCGAGGTGACGGTCACCGCAGAGGAGATGAAGGAGAAATTCCTTAACCAGTACAATTCCTTCGAAAGCGAATATATCCTTTTTGAAAACGACCCCCAGGGCGCGCAGGAATTTGCCGCCAATTGTAAAAAGAATCCTAAGCTTTGGTTTGATACTTATCAGGAGAAGAAACCTCTCGGACAAAAAGGCGCTTCCTGGATCAACATCATGTCGCTGGAGGCGCTCATCGACCTGTGGAAGATCCCTAAAGAAGACGCGTATCGGATCCTCAACGGTAAAGAAGGTGATTTCACCGTTGCCAAACAGTTTTACGGCGACGCGGTGTTCCGGCTTCTATACAGCCGCAAGGCGGACCTCAAGGAATACACCGAGGCGAAACAGCAGTATTACCGCGAGATGCTCACCAAAAGCAAAAAGCACAAGCAGGCCCAGGAATATCTCGACGGACTTTTCAAGCGCGCCAATTTCAGAGATTTCTTGAAAGAGAAAGAGGACACGGCCAAAAAAGAAGAGCTTAAGAAAAAATCATCACTCGTCCTCGAAACCAGCCAGGGGAACATTGAATTGAAACTTTTTCCCGATGTCGCTCCCCTCGCCTGCGAGAATTTCATCGGCTTGGTCGAGAAGGGTTATTACAACGGCCTGATTTTCCATCGGGTCATCAAGGATTTCATGGTCCAGGGCGGCGACCCTGCCGGGACCGGCACCGGCGGCGAATCGATCTGGGGTGACAAACCCTTCGCCAATGAGACGAGCGACACGATGAAATTTGACAAGCCGGGCATCCTCGCTATGGCCAATTCCGGGCCGGACACCAACAAGAGCCAGTTTTTTATCACCGTCAAGGAAAACCCCGGGCTTGACGGACGCTATACCATCTTCGGGGAAGTGACGTCAGGGATGGACGTGGTGAACAAGATCAATGCCGTGGAAACGGACAAGGCCGACAAGCCCAAAGAGGCGCAGACGATGACGAAGATCTACGTGAAGCCCTAAAATGAATTTCGAACTGGTTTTCAAAGAATTGCTGCAGAAATTCAGCGAGCAGAATATTCAGTTCGCTCTCATTGGTGGTTTCGCTTTGCATGTGGCTGGTTTTACGAGGGCAACTCAAGATATAGATTTCCTGGTCGCGGCGGAAGATCTTGGCAAGATCAAAGCCATCATGACGCGGCTGGGTTATGAACTTACTCATGAATCACCGGAATTTTCAAACTATTGGCATCCCGTGGCGCCGCTGGGGCGTGTCGATTATCTCCACGCGCATCGGCAATACGCGCGAAAAATGCTGGCCAGAGCGAAAAAGCACAGGGTCATGGAGAATTTCGAAGTGCCTGTTCTTATTCCGGAAGATATTATCGGATTGAAGGTCCAGTCGATGGTAAATAATCCTAAACGCCACGCGCTGGATATGGCTGATATCGAATATTTATTGAGAGAGAATTTGGATAAGCTGAATTTGGAAATTATCAAAGAATATTTTCATTTGTTTGACCGGGGTTATGAGTTGGACGACTTGTTAAAGAGGATAAAGGATGCTCAGTGATCAGGAAAAGAAAGAAATGCTGGCCGACGGTCTCAGCCGGGAGCGGCAGAAGAGATTTCTCATGGCCGAACAACAAAAACCTGAAGCGCCCCGGACCTTGAATGATTACATGGCATTTTTAAGGGATGTGCAAAAAATAAAATCGTTTGAACATAAACGCGTTGTCACACCGACCGGCAAGAATATTCTCTGATCCCAAACCCGTTGAACCAAAGACGACAAGCCCGGAGAGGCGCAGAGAATCAAGAAGGCATATATAAAACTTTAGGAGATCCGTGCATCCGGAAATCCGTGACCAGGAAATCCGGATAGCCGGTTATCCGGATCCCCCAGTCCCGGGTAATCTGATGTCCGGATAATCTAGCAATTCAATAGGATACGGCAAAATAGTGAGTTGTCAATATATTGTAAATAAGCATAGCCAGCCTATTGACTTCGGTTATAATATGCTATACTTGTATCGATTATTGCGGTTGAACACAGGTTCGAAAAGGCAAGCTCCGGGTAACCGGAGTACGCAAAGCTATGCGCCCTGCACCGTACGGTACAGGGTCGGCAGGCTGCCGAAAACCGAGAGAAAGATGTATAATCATTACGCAACACACAATTTGTGGAACTATTGGACGGATATTCTGAATACTATCCCGGAGAATTTATTTTTCCGGGATTTTTTGTTGGTCCCGCGCAAACACAGCCAGTGTCCCACACGCAAATCGCACGGTAATGTTCCTCCTTTGCAAAGCGGCAAAGGGAAAACACACAGGAGATTTTAAATGGGGATTGACGTTGAATTGCGGAAAAAACTCCTTATTTACCGCTTCCTGACCTTTTTCTTTGCGGCGGCGGCCATCGGGCTTTCCATTCCCTATATCACGGAATATGTTCAAAGAGAATCTCCGCTGCGTCCCAGATTGGTCATTCAAAAAGATGCCCCCAACAGTAAATTGGCAGAAAACATCATCCGGCCTTTGCGTTATTCCGGACTCCCCGATTTTCTTCGTCCTGAGGTCTCTCTTGAGATGGATTTTTCAAACAAGACTTGGACCCTTCATGAGCTTCACCGCTTTGATGCGCAGGGCAACATTATTTTAAGCGAGGGTAGATACGGGATTTGCGGCGACCTGGCGGCCTACACCTACCAGAAACTCAAACCGTATTTTCCCGGCGACCGGTATCGCATCGAATTTATCCAGGCGGTCGAGTCCAGTTATTTTCAAGAGGAAACCGGCGGTGTCCACATTATCATGCGCATCATCGACCTGGTGGCCGGAAAGACTGACGATCGGTATAACAAGGTATATATCCTGGACCCAGCCCTGCGTCGATACGGAAACCCTGAATACTTCGCTGATTACAAGGCCGTCGACAATTTCGGAATGCTCGAATTCCTTAAAACACAAAGACGCCATCAGACCTTTCGCGTGAACAGAGGGACGCCCATTCTCATAAACCGGAGAGCCTTTGTGTCCCTTTTTGTTATGCAGGAAAACGGCAAGTTCGATCCGGATAATTTCATGATTATGCTGTCCGCGACTGCGCGTTATCAATTTGCCGGGAACATGCTTTTCGGTATCCGCAAGAACAACGGCAAGGTGACCTACGAAGAAAAGGATTATCCTGTTGCCGATGTTATGAAAGTAAAAGACTATCGAAAATTAAAAGCAAGAGTCATCGATCTTTATCGGCGGATGGAACAAGAGTTGTCCAAAGCAGGGAGGGTCTCATGAATTTCAAGATGATCTTAGGCTTTTTTTGTTTAACATTACTTATTTTTAACTCTTCATTCCTTGAGGCGAAAGAGGAGCCAGGTGCCGCAAATAAGAAGAGCGCCATGGCTAACCTTAAAAGCGTCAAGGGCCAGGTGGGCATACTCCGGTCGAAGTATATCGAGATTGAATACGCGCAAGACAAAGACGGCGCTTACTCCATGGTGTTCCCCATTCCCAAGGACATCGAAATTCAGAATAAAAAGAGTATCGATGAGATTCAGCAGGGAGACACCGTGGAATTGATTTACGAGGAAAGAACATGGCTCACGGAAGACGGGGAAGAAAAGAGCGAGGCAGTGCCCAAGAAAATCCGGTTTGTGAGTGCCGCTCCGCCGCAGAACCAGCTGATTTCGGAGGAAACTGAATGAACGCTTTTGGTGCGAAAAAGTGGGACGACACCATGATGCGGGGGCTTATTTTCTGCTTCCTGAGCCTGTCTGTTCTTTTTTTCGCCGCTGATTCTTGCGCGTATCAAGTCAAGCGTGTTATTAGCGGGACGATTGCGCTGGGCACCACGGAAGTCGTTACCCTTGACCTTGATGATCTTAATGGAAATGCAACTCCACATGAGAGTTCGGCTGATACCAAACTAGGTTATTCTACCCCGGGGGTTTCAGACCCTGCCAGAGAAGTCCTGGACACTTCTAAATGCTTGATCTTTATTACTGTTTCTTCCACCAGTGCCAACAGCCATACTGTGGCTGACGTTTTTGCCGTTTTGGACGATGAAACCAATATTTCTTTTATCCGTTATACAGGGACTGCCGCGACCGTTGATTACACTATTGTGGAATTTATTTCCGGGGTTACAGTCGTTTCAGGGATCACGGTTTTTGGCGACGGAAACAATGCCGCCGCGCGGAGCAAAACGATCACCTTCACCGCGAACTTTGACCTGACCAGGACGTTTCCTATCATCAATTGGAAATCTTATACGAATGCCGGCTCAACGACCGGCGATGATGTGTATCAATTTACCGCTGAGTTCATTGCCACTAACAAGCTCAAAATACAGAGATCGGAGTCCGCGAACGCCCGCCGGGCAGATATGTTTTATCAAATTGTTACTTTTGACGAAGATATATTGGTCCAATCCGGCGCCGAGCAAATGGCCAATAATAGCGCCACCCACACCGTAAATCTTTCAGGCAGCTACACCTCGGTTAATACGGCCAAATCTTTTCTATTGACATATTTTCGCGCAGGACATTTGGACGGCGGTACAAGCTCCAGTGTGGATGGGAACGAAGCGCTCTCCTATGTCGATGGGGCAGTCACAAATGCTACGACACTAACATTCAGCAGAGGGGGCACTTCGACCGACGCGGATGAAGATCCACGTTTTGTCTGGTATCTGGTCGAATTCAAGGATGAGGCATATGTTCAAGGCAACCGGGTGGCGATTAGCTCGGCTACTGGAGCTGATGCGGACCAGACGGTCGCGAGCACCACTCTGGACCGGATTTTTCCGATTATTTCAACTTCCTACGCAAGTGCTACGGCCAACACCAGCGGGGTCGATGAAGTATTTGTCCGCGCCCGCATGAAGAACGCGACGACCCTCTCTTTGGTGCGGGAGGGTACTTTCAGCGCCAATACCAATGTTTCCCATTACGCGGTTGAACTTCCTCCTTTGAAAGTGATCCAGCCCGATGGGGGTGAGACTTTAACGGTAGGCGTTCCTTACAACATTCAATGGGAAGCGGCAAAGGATTTGACGATGGGTGGTACGTGTAACGGCACCAACCACCGACTTACTCTGGAAGCTTATGTGAGCGGCACCTGGCAAATCATCGACAACACCGACACAACCACGACCGTCTGCGCTGATGCCGGCACGTATTCCTGGACACCTCCAGCCACGATGGGCGGGCAGAATGTGATCGGAAACGCCGTTAAAATCCGCATAAGTTCCCAGCAAATCACCGGGCGCAATTTCGATGTTTCCAACGGGGACTTTACGATAACGGGATCTCTTGCGCTAACGTCTCCCGTTGGGTCGGACGTTTGGGCGATCGGTGATAACCGCTCGATCACCTGGAACCGTGCCGGAAATCTTGGGAACATCAGGATATTTTACAGTATTAATGGAGGGGCTGACGGCTATCCTGATCCATCTCAGTTGATTGCCACAGTGGGCGCCAATGACGCGGATCCCAATTCATATGCCTGGAATCCCGTTCCGGACCTTCCGTATGCGCAAATGAAGATAAAAATCCAGCAAGATAGTGACTTGGTAACGGCTGGTTATCAAGGGACTGGGGGCCTCGCCGCTATTTCGAGTTCCTCACCCGGCAATTTTGAGATCAGACCCAGTATCACCGTCGTCAACCCGGTTGATACGGACAGTTTTGTGGTGGGCCGGATCCAGACCATCGAATGGGCGTCCACGGGGACCGTGCCCAATGTCAATCTATATTATAACCCCGGAGGTACGGGGTATGTCGCTTTGCCGGGGGTAACAAACCCGGTGACCGGCACAACTTGCGGCAGTAACAAATGTTATGACTGGACGTTGTCGCCTTCAACGGTGCAAAATGCCAATGTCAAGTTAAAGATCGAAAAATCCGATAACTCCAACGTAGTTGATGAAGGACCGGATGCCGGCGATGGAACGTTTTCCATTGTTGCTGGCGTTGCCATTGCCAATCCCCCGACTACCCAGTTACTGCGGGTGGGAGACATGGTCAATATCGATTGGACCCATCCCGGCGGTTTGGGAAATCTTTCCGTGAAATACACCACGAACTGGACGACCTGCGAGAGCCAGAGCAAACCCGTCAACGACGTTTGCTGGGGATGGGTGACGATGACCACACCGACAGCGGCATCGAACCTGAATCCCGGGGTCAGCGGCGGCACGTACTCCTGGCAGGTGCCGGATATTATCGGAAACAATATCGGTATCTTGCTCCAGGAAGACGCAAACCCCACCCTTGTTTATGACAAGCGCGGGCCGTTTACGGTCAAAGGAAAAATTGTTGTCAATACTCCGGATGGGACCGCGGCTCTGCGGGTCGGATCAACCTCTAATATCAGTTGGGACGCGTTCGGATCGATCGGCCAGGTTTATATTAGTCTGGCTAAAGACGGTGTCAGCTATACGGTCCCCATTGTGGACGGGACGATGTATGTCCTCGCGGGAACATGCAATCCCTTGGTGGTTGATGCCAGCGCGCAATCCTATATATGGGGCCGCAGTGATGTCTATACCGACTTGGGGTGTACAACGCCGGCGGGAACGATCCCTGATGAGCAATGTTCCACCGGGACCTGCAAGGTCAAGGTCTATAAGACAACGGAGCCGGACCCGACGACCGGGGCTGCTGACGAGTCCGTTGCTTTTAAACTGGTCGGTAATATTTCCAATGTGGTCTTGGATAATTCGGTCTATCTGATCGGCAATACGGCGACCATTAGCTGGGACGTGGCACCGGCGAGCTGGAGCACGGGGGTCACGATTAAACGGTCCAATAACGGTTCGACCTGGACCCCGATCCCCGGTCCCCAATTAACACCGAGCACCCCCACCGCCGCCAACGGGACAGCAGGGGTGCAGTGGGTCATCCCCAATGAAGACTTGATTTATCCCACGATGCAGATCCGGGTCGAACAGACCTCGGATGCGGCAACGACCTACGCGGATTCCGGCCAGTTCCAGATCAAGGGGAACATCGACATCACGCGTCCCTCGGAGAATGGTGGCGATCCATTATTGACCTGGGAGTGCGGGACGCAGGAAAATATCACCTGGAACGTGCTCGGCGCTTCCATGGGCGGGGTGGACATCACTTATTCCAAGAATAGCGGTAATGACCTCTATATAAATGTAATCGATAACAGCGGGAGCGTTTCTTCCCAGACCGGAAGCTATGCCTGGACCATCCCCAGCAATTCCGGTATCGGCAGCGACAGCGTCTTTAAATCGGGGGACAACGGTAAAAATACTGATGTAAGGATCAAAGTGGCCTCTCACGACGACCCGGCCAGCGTCTTTTCAACGTCAGCCCAGCCTTTGACGATCAAGTCCCGGTTTACGACCCTTGTTCCCAACGGAGGCAATATCACCGTCGGCGATCCGTTCAATATTACCTGGATCACGCAGGGGGATGTCCCGACAGTTAAAGTCCTTTATAGCACGGACGGCGGTTCCACTTGGGGCGGTACCATTACGGCAAGTTCTACCAACGCCGGCGGGTTTTTGTGGGATCCGGTCAATTGCCCGCTGGACAACGACATCAAAGTCAAAGTCGAAAGTACTTCGCACACCGATATTAATCTTTCTTCCGCGCAGAATATTACTTCCAAAGGGAAATTGGACATCACGACCCCCAGCATTGCCAACGTGGGGGCCAGTGCCTTGGTCCCGGGCGAGGTGTTCCGTATCAACTGGACCACCAACGGCGGCTTGGGCTCCAATGTCGGGCTGGTCGATGTGTATTTCGCCGCGGATGGTTCGACATTCGGATCCGCAATCGCTTCAGTCGATACAGCGAGCGCGAATTTTTACGACTGGACGGTCCCCGCCGGTGTCGCGATCCCCGGCACGACCAACAAGATCAAGATTATCGACAATGATGACAGTACCGTCAGCGATCTTTCCGACGCCTTCGATGTCCGCGGGAAACTCTGGAACGGCACGACGAACCATTATATAGTAGGGCCCAGCGGCGAGATTTATTATGTCGGCGGCGCCGATATCGACGTCCGGTGGCAATATAAGGGAAATATCGGCGATTGCGACATTTATTACAGCACCAACGGCGGAGGCGACAGCTACCCCAACTTTGTGGCCACGGTCCCTCATAATAACAACGAAGTTGGCGGCGTCAGCCATTATTCCTGGCCGGTCCCGGCAACGGCGGGAACGGCGTACAGGGCCAAGATTGTTTCAAGTAATGATCAGACCAACGTCTACGCGGCGTCCCAGGCGAATTTCGCCGTTAAGGGTCAGATCGTATTGAATTCCCCGGGCAAGAACCCCGGTTCGCCGGAATTGTGGTATGTCGACGGTAATAACCAGATTTCTTTCACCATCACGGGCGGGATCAGCCTCGTTGATATCCTTTTTGACAGGAACAGCGGCCTGGGGACGGATAATCAGCCGGCAACCGCCGATGATTACGGGACATTGACGATTGTGTCTGATCTTGCCAGCGTCAACGGCGTCAACAACTACGGCTGGAACATCCCTTCGAACCAGGAGGCGGACCGCCAGACGGTCACGACCAATAAAGCCCGTGTGCGGGTGCTCGATGCCGGCGACCCAACGGTTTATGCCGATTCCACCAATGATTTCTATATGAAGCCCAAAGTCTTTATCGATGCCGTCAGCGGTTCGCCGTGGACGGTCGAAGAACAAAAAACCATTTCCTGGACCACGACCGGAACGATCTCGCAATTGAATTTATATTATTCCGCGGCCGGGCAAAGCGGGCCGTGGGGCGCGGCGCAGATCACCGGCATCACTGCCTCCGGCGGAAGCACGATATGGACCATCCCCACAACCGCTGTTTCCTGGGGTAACGCGGCCTTGAAACTGGTCAGATATGAAAGCGGGGTGGAGGACACGGATGTTATCAGCTTGTCGCCGAACTTTACTATCAAGGGAAAGATCAATGTCACCGCGCCTTTGACCAACCAGACTTATAACGTCCAGCAGACCGGGCAGATCACCTGGAACGTCGTCGGCGCCGTGGGCAACGTCGACATCAAATACAATACCAACTCCGGCGGCGGATATCCCGATATCGACTGGGTCGCCTTCGCCGGCGCGACCGGCATTGTCCCGGATTACTGCACCAACGTCCCCGGAACGCCGTATACCTTCACGATCCCCAGCAGTACCGCGGCCAACGTCAAGGTCAGGGTCGTGGAATCCAGTCACGCGGAAGTCTTCGGCCCCCAAATGGCCGGTTCACCGACGCACAAATTTAAAGGAAGCATCGTGTTTGACAAACCCACGGCAGGCGCGCCGAACACCAAGAACCAGACCATCACCATCGGCCAAACGCCGCATCGCATTGACTGGTCTTTGGTGGGGACATTCACGACATTGAAGGCGTATTACAAAAAGGTCGGGGACGCCCAATGGACGCAGGTTGGCTCGGATTTGGGCGGCACGATCACTAATACGGATTACAGCACGGCGGACGCGGACATCACCGCGGTCGGCGGTGCCAACAAAGTCCTTTTCCGCGTTGAGGACGCCTTCGATGCCAGCGATGTCTTCGCGGAGACACCTTCCGGTGAAGGGAACACGATCATCGGCGCCTTGTCCATGATGGAGCCGGTCACTCCGGCGGAATTCACGGTCGGAAGCACGGTGCAGGTCAAATGGAAAAAATATGGCAATATCGGCAACCTGAAGTTTGAATTGTGGAACGGCACCGCGTGGCTGGACAACGCCGGCGGGTCCAACCTCCCCGACAGCTACGCGTCAGGCACCTCCGGCGAGAGCGGTGTGATCATGGTGCCGGACTGGGCCGTACCGGACAAGATCGGGACGGGCCGCATAATCCGCGTGACCAGTCTTACGTATCCGGCGCTGACCGGCGAAACCGGGCCGTTTTCCATCAAGGGTGGATTTAATTCGATTGTGACTCCTGGCACGTGGTATGTCGGTGAAGATCACACAATCAGCTGGCAAGCCAACGGTACGATGTCCAGCGTCAAAATAGAGCTTTATGACGGTTCCGGCTGGCAGACGATCGCCGCGTCGTACGACAATGGCGGCCTCGGGCTTAGCAACGGGGCCAATAATTATACCTGGGCGGCCGCGAGCACCGTCCAGCAGCAGCGCTGCGACAACTGCAAAATCAAGGTGACTTCCAACCAGAATACAAATGTCTCTATCGAAACTTTGGGCTTTACGCTCGTGCCCAGAATTACGGTGACTACCCCGGCTTCTTCCTGGATCGCCGAAAGCGCCAGCAACATTATTACGTGGGATCCGATCGCGGCGCCTACGACCAACGTCGACGTTATTTTAAACGACAATAATAGTGGAGTAGGGTATCCGGTCACATTGGCCAGCAATATCGTCAAGGGTTCATCGCCTTACACGTCCACTGTCCCGCTTCCGGCCACATTGACCAATGCCGCCGTCATTCGGGTCAGGGACACAAGCTTCCCCGCCCTGGTTTACGGCGACACCAGCACCTTTAAAGTGATCGGCCAGATCATCATGCATCCGGTGGACAATACGCCAAACGCTACCTCCAACTGGGAGGCCGGAAGCACAATTAACAATATTACCTGGTCGAGCAAGGGTAACCTCGGTAATGTCAATATCCGTTACAAATATGATGGCGGCGCGTATTCCGCCCCGATCAACGGCGTTCCGATCCCGGTCACGGATGGTTCTTTTAACTGGACGCCCATCCCCAACATTATTTCCGAAAACGTTCTGGTGAAGATCGAGTCGGTCAATAACCCGACTGAAGAGTGGGTGGAGCCGGCATCGTCCTTCAAGATTAAGGGTAAATTCACGCTGACCGATCCGGGGACTTTGCTTTCCGGCGCGGGGTATGCGGTTGCCTGGACCAATCCGGTCGGGCAAGCGACACAGATTACGGACGTCATCCTGGAATTTTATAACGGGACCGGCTGGAGTTATATCGTCGGCACGTCACCTTACACTGTCCCTAACACGGAAAGTTATTCCTGGACCGTGCCGACGGATGTGCGTTCGACGATATGCAAATTCCGGATTTCCGATCCCGATAACAACAGCGCCACCGATGAAACGGCAAATTTTGAGATCCGTCCGTTGATGAGCGTCACGGCACCGACGGCGGCGGCGAAATGGGTGATCGGGACGCAGACAGGAAATGACATCGTCTGGAGCATCACCGGACCGGTGCCGACGGTGAAGATCGAATATTCGAAGGACAACGGCAGCAATTATACTTATGTGATTACGCCTTCGGTTCTGGGCAACTCCTCGCCGTTTACCTGGAATATCCCGACGGATCAGGACATTATCACGGACCATACTACGGGAGTAGAGCAAAAAGCGAAAATCCGCGTGATGGATACTTCCTTGTCAACGGTCTATGGATTGTCGGGATTGTTTATGGTGAAGGGCTCGATCACGGTGACGAATCCAAACAACGCGAGTCCGGCCTTGACGGTATTGACGGCGCAAAATATTGAGTGGACCACGCCATGTACGGGCGCGTGCAATATGGGGAATGTGAAAGTGCAGTTCTCGAAGACGGGCGGCGCGCCGTGGACGGATATCGTGACGGTTGGATTCGCCACCAGTCCTTATGCGTTGTGGGCGCCGCCGATCGACGCGATCACGGACAACGTGAAAGCGGCGAAGATCCGCATTGAACAAGTGATCAACAGTGAAGTGGTCGATGATTCTGATGGATTTGAAGTGCAGGGTGTTATTACGCTCAACGAACCGATCCAGTCCGG
>DPIG01000003.1 GCA_003522725.1 Candidatus Omnitrophota bacterium | reverse complement strand
TACTTTCTGCTCCCCGTAGTAACTATTAACCATTTACTATTTTAGCCATTTCCCGGACTGCCTGTTCAAGCCCCACAAATACCGCACGCGCAATGATCGAGTGCCCGATATTTAATTCCGCGATGCCGGGGATCCGCGCGATTCGCCGGACATTATCATATTTCAGGCCATGCCCCGCATTGACCGTCAACTCCATCTTCCGGGCAAACGAGGTCATCGTCCTGATCTTGTCAAGTTCGCGGGCGATCTGCCGCGACGTTTTGGCGTTGGCGTAAGCGCCAGTGTGGAGTTCCACGATGTTCACGCCCGCTTCTTTGGTCCCGACGATTTGTGCCGCTACGGGATCAATAAAAAGACTAACTTTGATCCCCGCTTTTTTTAATGCCGCGGCCGCCAATTTGATCCGCCGGAAATGCTTAACAACGTCCAGGCCGCCCTCAGTGGTAATCTCCGCGCGCTTTTCCGGAACGATGGTCGCCACATCCGGGTGGAGAGAGCAAGCGATGGCAACAATTTTATCATCCAGCGACATCTCAAGGTTCAACCGCGTGGTAATACTCTCGCGCAAAGCACGGATATCTTCGTCCTGGATATGGCGCCGGTCTTCGCGCAAATGCGCGACGATGCCCTCCGCGCCGGCTTTTTCACAACACCGCGCGGCAACAATAGGGTCGGGGTCGTATTCTCCCCGTGCCTGGCGCAGGGTGGCCACATGATCAATGTTCACTCCAAGCTTAGGCATATCAACGCATCAGCTCGCGGTTGACATAGATCCACGTAATGATCGCCAACCCCAGCGCAACGAGCTTTAACGACAAATTATCGGTAAACCATTTTTTCATTCTTGTTCAATGCCTTCTTTATGCGGCACAAGGACGGGCAAATTACTTCTTTTTCTTCTTCTTCGCGTCGCTGACCAACAGGTCTTTTAGAACAGCGGCCAATCTTTCCTGATTGACGACCGGGATGAAGCGTCCATCCGCCGCTACCGAAACCTCTCCACTTTGTTCGGAAACCATCACGACGACCGCGTCCGTATGCTCGGTGATACCGATGGCCGCGCGATGGCGCGTCCCGGTGATCTTGCTGAAATTGGGGTTATCGGATAACGGGAACAGGCACGACGCCGCGACGACGCGGTTGCCTCGCAGAATGATCCCGCCGTCATGCAAGGGCGAGGGAACAAGAAAAATACTTTGGATCAACTCCGCCGA
The DNA here is from genome assembly GCA_003522725.1 of Candidatus Omnitrophota bacterium. GTDB lineage: Bacteria > Omnitrophota > Gorgyraeia > Zapsychrales > Zapsychraceae > UBA10015. Next base: position 14,822 of record DPIG01000003.1, on the reverse strand, counting down.
TATCTTCGCGTCAACGTCCAGACCGCTTTCAATATAGGTCTGCAGGCGGGTCTCACGTTCGATGGCGATCAGGCATCCAACCCTCTGCCGGGCCAATTTATACGCCGCGGCGGAGAGCTCCTCAACGATGGCAACAATTTCAGATTCCTCCAGGGCAATGTTAAACGGATGTTGTTGTCCTAACCGGGCGAGCCCCTGGCGAAGCTCGGGCTGAAAAATGATCAAAAGGGCGATGATCGATATGGCAAAAAATTTTGTCAGAAGCCAGCTGATGATATCCAGGCCCAGGATCTGGGCCCCGAGGAACATGATCAGAAGATAACTTATCCCGCGAAAAACCTGAAAAGCGCGCGTCCCTTCAAAGAAAACGAGGATATGGTAAAATACCACCCATAATATCCCGATCTCCAAAGCGGGTTTAATAAAATCCCAGATCCAGAAAAACGACATATTTATCTTTCCCGCATAATAGCGTCGGTCATGACCGCGACTTCTTTGGTCGGCCCGACATCGTGCGCGCGAATCATATGCGCCCCGTTGAGGATGCTCGCACATGCCCCCGCCAGCGAACCGTTCAACCGTCCGGAAATATCTCTTCCCAACACTTTACCAATGAATGATTTACGTGATACTCCAATGAGCACGGGCCGGTGTAAAACCGCGAAACGACCTAAATGATGAATGATCTCCAAATTATGTCCCGCGGTCTTCGCGAACCCGATCCCTGGATCCACAATGATTTTATCCGATTTGACGCCGATTTCCAAGCAATTTTCAACGGATTTCTTCAGTGAATCGATAATTTCAGAAACAACATTTTTATAACGGATATTGCGCTGCATGCTCCGCGGGGTCCCGCGCATATGCATGAGCACGATCGCGGCGTTATATTGCCTGACCATGCGCAAAAAACTTCTCTCCATCTTCGTCCCCATGATGTTATTGACGATACTTGCCCCTTGATCCAGGGCGTGCCGGGCCACCAGGGGTTTATACGTATCGATGGAAATGGGGCTCTTGACTGCGCGCGCCAAAGCGCGGATGGCGGGAATAACCCGACGGATTTCTTCTTTAGCGGAAACTTTTTGCGCCCCAGGGCGGCTGGACTCACCGCCGACGTCGATGATATCGGCGCCCTCCCGAACGAAGCGCTGCGCAAGCCGCACGGCTTTTTTTGTCGCGTCCTTCGCGCTCGACAGACAGCCGTCCCCGCTAAAAGAATCCGGCGTCATGTTCAGGATCCCCATGATATACGTGCGTGTTCCTAACAACAGGGTGTGAGGTCCCGCGGTAACGAGGTAAGACTTGCGTGAGAAGATGGGATCGGCCAAAGAAACGTTCACAACACGTGTGTTTTGGTCTATACGGATTCTGTACTTTTTGAAACGTCTTGCGCGACGGGTTCCGCCGCGGTGGGAACAGCTTTCGGGTCAGGCATGCCCAGTAATTGCCGGGCCTCATCGATATCAATGATTTCTTTTTCGATCAGCCGTTGAGCCATTAATTCCAGTTTGTCGCGATGTTCAACCAGCAACTTTTTCCCACGGTCGTGGGCCTGCTGCACCAGACGCCGGACTTCTTCGTCGATCTTCTGCGCGGTGAGATCACTATACTCCTTGTTCTCCAGAATATCCCGGCCAAGAAAACGCATGTGGTCGCGCTGTCCATACGATAACGGCCCCAACTCTTCGCTCATCCCGTAGACGCAAACCATATGACGGGCGATCTGGGCCACTCTTTCCAGGTCGTTCGAAACGCCTGTGGATGTATCCCCGGAATGCAGTTCCTCGGCGACCAGCCCGCCCAAAAGCACCGTCATCTGCCCCAAGAGCTCTTTCTTGTTCAAATAATGTTTATCTTCCGTCGGCGGCGTCAAAGTGTAGCCGCCGGCCATGCCGCGGGGAATGATGGATACTTTCGTGAACGTATCCACTTCTTCGATGAGCAGTGACAAAAGCGCGTGCCCCGCCTCGTGATAAGCGGTCGTTTCTTTCTCTTTTCCGGAAATAGCACGGCTTTTCTTCTCGGGCCCCATCGTGACGCGTTCCACGGCGGCCAAAAATTCATCCATCCCCACGGCCTCTTTGTTTTTGCGCGCCGCTAAAAGGGCCGCTTCATTGCAGACATTCGCCAGATCCGCGCCGGAAAAATAGACCGTTTGCTGGGCCACCTTCCGCAAATTGATATCCGGGGCCAGTTTGATCCCCTTGCTGTGGACTTTGAGGATCCCTTCCCGCCCATTGATATCGGGCAACCCCACAACGACCTGCCGGTCGAAACGCCCCGGGCGCATCAGCGCCGGGTCCAGCGTGTCGGGCCGGTTGGTCGCCGCGATCATGATCAAACCGCTCTGGTTGGTAAACCCGTCCATTTCCACCAGAAGGGCGTTCAAGGTTTGTTCTCGCTCGTCGTTGCCGCCGCCGATGCCGGCAAAACGCAGCCTTCCCACGGCATCGATCTCGTCGATAAAAATAATGGCCCCTTTGCCGGAGGTCATGGCCGCCTTGCGCCCTTGTTCGAACAGGTCCCGCACGCGCGAGGCCCCGACTCCGACGAACATCTCCACAAAATCCGATCCGCTTAACGACAGAAACGGCACGTCGGCCTCTCCGGCGACCGCTTTGGCCAATAATGTTTTTCCGGTCCCCGGAGGACCGATGAGCAATACCCCCTTGGGGATCTTGCCTCCCAGACGTTCAAATTTCTTGGGGTCTTTCAGGAATTCAATGACTTCCTGGAGTTCTTCCTTCGCCTCATCGACACCGGCAACGTCCTGAAATGTGATCGTACCCTTACCCTTGCTCATCTTGGCCCGGGATTTGCCAAACGACCAGATCTTGTTGCCCATTTGCGCGCCGCGGTGCGAGAGAAACCAGATGAACATGATAATAAGAAGTATCGGCATGAACGAGAAGAACATCTGGCTCCAGAAGATCTGCGGGGCGACGACTTTAAAATTTTGGACATTTTCCCGGATGGCCTTTAACAGATCCGCGTCTTCACGCGGGATGTTCAGCACAAACTCCGTTCCGTCATTAAAGACCCCTTGAAGTTTGTTTTCCGTGCTTTCAATAAGTTCCAGCTTCTGGATCTTGCCGGTTTCCTTATTGGTCAGAAGGACACTGTAAAATTCGCTGTAGCTCAATTCCCTGGGGGCGCGCAGCGAGGTCACGGGTTCGTTCTGGCTCATAAAGATCAGAAAAATAAACAGCAAAACCATCCAGAACAACCAGTTGCCATTGTTAGGCCGCTGGCGCGGTTTATTCGCGGGATACCCTTTACGCGGTTTTTTAAATTGCGGCTGATTAAAATCGATACCGTTTTGTTTCGCCATTGGATCTCCGTTCACGTTAAATACAGAAGTGTTATTGTAGCGAACTCACGACGGAAATCAAGTGTTTTGTTCGGACGAATTCCTTGCCCTGGTTATATCCAGACAAGTTGCGCCAACGCGCGCCCGGATGCGTCCCGGCAAATGGACGACCGCAGCAACCGCCCTCTGCGAAAACGCGTTCTCGATCTCGCGCATATGCGCCAGCGTCAAGCGGTTCATATTGCCCTGCAGACGCTCCAGCGCCAAACGGATGAGCATGCGCCGCATCGCCTCGGGTTGCCGCGCGAACGCCCCGCGGGTAAAGCGCACGGCCGTATTGTCCCCGGCGCATCTTGCCATCCGGCTAAAAAGTTTTTCTGCCACCTTTCCCAGGTAATCATAATCCGCGCCCGCGGTGTCCGCCAGATTGGCCAGGACCGTCCGGATGCCGGGGTTGTATTCTTTTTCCAAAAGCGGCAAAAGCTCCAGGCGGATCCTGTTGCGAAGAAAATGAGTCCGCCGGTTGGTCGGGTCCCGGCGATAGCGGAGCCTGTTGTGCTTAAGATATTCCCAAATGTCCCGCTTTGTCGTGCCTAGCAAAGGACGGACCAGATACGTTCCCTGGATTTGCCGGTGCGCCAGCATGCCCCGCATCCCCTGCAACCCGCTTCCGCGCAAAATATGCATGAGAACGGTCTCGATGAGATCGTCCCGGGTATGGCCGAGCATAATACCTTTGGCGTCGATTTTCTTTGCCAAACGCCGGAAGAATTCCAGCCTTTGCGCGCGGGCACGTTCTTCCAGCGCTGTTGTTGCCTTGCTCAAATGTGCCGGCATCCCCGCGCACGAGCAGGGCAGCCCCCACTCGCCGGCGAGCCGCCGGACAAAACGTTCATCCGTCAGGGCGCTTGCGCGCCAATTATGGTTGAAATGCGCCACATGCAGGGATAATCCCGATTCACGGCGTAACGCGAGAAGAATATGCAGAAGAGCTACTGAATCCGGGCCGCCGGAAACACCAACAATCACCGTATCCCCGCAAGATAATGCTCCCGAGGCGTTGACGATTTTCTTGACATTCCGAAGGATGACTTCCGTAGTTTTATTCATCTATTCCGTGGCTGTAGACACGGCCCTCGTGATACGCGTCGCGTAACTGCTGTGCGTATTTAAGATTGGGTGACTGGATCTGCAGGTCGGCGAATCCGCGCTCAAGGATCCGCGCGTTAACGAAGGTGTTACCATCGATCAAAAAAACATACGCCAGGGTTTTGTATTCGGCGTCTTTTTGTACCGCGTCGAATTCCAGGCGGACGTGTTTGCCCTTGAGCAATTCCTGCACAAATTCCTGCGCCTGCTCCTCCACGGGAACTTCCCAGTCCACTTTTTCCTTAACAACAAACCCGTATTCGTCGCGAGATAATTTTTTCTTACGCACCGGATTACCGAAGGCGCGCACCCCGATGAGCCTGATAGTCTCGCCGTTCTCCAGGACAAGCGTGTCGGCATTAACGACTTTCTGCACAAGGATGTCGTCATAGCGGCTCTTCTGTTCATTCAAGGCCCCCAGCCTGGTCTGGCCCGAAGAGGGCGAAACAAAAACCACCAGGATCGCCGCCGCGGCGAAAAAGATAACATAAAAAATGTGACGGGACATCGGACGCTTTCGCTTTATGGTGGCAAGGTATTCCTGCGAAGCCCCGAACCGCCCCGTCAGGGGCGAGTATCGGGGCGAAGTAGAATAGCGAGGGGCGGGATCGAACCGCCGACAGCGGAGGTATGAGCTCCGTGCTCTAACCAGCTGAGCTACCTCGCCATTATCGTTTGTGCCGCGAAACGCGAAAAATCTAGCCGTAAAAAATAATGTATAACAGCTGCAGGACCACAAGACCGGCGACAATGTAGAAGTCATTGAAATACAAAAAATCTTTCACCTTCTCCGCGGTCGTATAGGCGATCTGGTGGTCTTCCCGCGCGACATGGCCGCTGTTACGCAGCGTCATGACCTCGCTTCTTTTCAAGCGCAAGAATTTATCGGCGATGCGGTAAGCGTGCAGTTTTTTCCCGTCGATCAAGTCCATGACCTTTTTCTCGGAGATCCCCAGGATCTGGGATGTTTCGCGTACCGAAATGAACTGTGTCGTCGTCATGATCTCGCGGAACCCGCTTTCAGGAAATCCGGCCTGAAGATGCCCAATGGTCAATTTGAGAACGCTGGAACTTCCAGCTGTTCCCTTCACGCTTTCCGGGAATCTTGCCGGAATTCGCCAAAGCCTCGATCTCCTTCATGTCGATCTCAAGATATCGCGATACTTCGGCAATGTCCAGCAAGTCTTCCAGCATCTGACAATTCCCCTGGAAGAGCGCGCCTTCCACGATGTTGAGTTTCGGGGCCGCGATGTTTCCATGGACGACCGCCGTCGGCATCAAGACAAGCATCTTGTGGGCGATGATGTCCCCCCGGACCCGTCCGGAAACGATCACGTTGTCCCCGCGGATATCGGCTTCGAGTTCGGCATGCTCCCCGACTGTCAACATGCCGCAAAATTCCAGCGTTCCCTTAAAATGGGCGTTCATGTGCACGTCCACCGTCTCCTTGAAAACAACGTTTCCCTGCATGGCCGTATTGATCTCGATCTTGTTCTGATCGTTAAATCCCTTCATTACCCGACGGACAACCAAGCCCATTTTTCCCTTCCTCCCTTAATTATTTTTTATCGCGGTGATCACTTTTTAATTTTTGCGCGAGTTTCAGTTCGAAAGACCGCAAAACGACAAGGACAAAAAAGACAATGGCCGAAACCGCGACAGCGGCGATGTAATGCCCCGCGCCGACGGCGATACCGACCCCGGAAACGATCCACAAGACGGCCGCCGAAGTCAACCCCATGACGCGGGATTCCGCCTGGATAATGGTGCCCGCGCAGAGAAATCCGATACCGGTCACGATCCCGCTGATCATGCGCGTCGGATCGAAAACGGCAATGTCTCTATATGTATCAAAAATGTAAAAAGAAGTCAATGTGATCAGCGTTGAACCCAGTCCGACCAGGATATGGGTCCGCAACCCGGCGCCTTTTTGACGGAATTCCCGCTCGATCCCGATGAGGCCACTTAAGACAACCGACAGGACAACGCGCCATAACGTCTCCCATTCATTCAGCACGATATTTTCTCCTTCCACGAAGAAATCGTTAATTGAGAGAATGAAACCCCAGCCCGGCGATCATCGCGGCGTTGTCCATGCACAGCGCCATCGCCGGGAAATAGACCTTTATCCTCTTCTTGTGCGCTTCTCCCGATAAATGCTGCCGCAGAGCTGAATTGGCCGCGACACCGCCGCCGACCAAAAGCGTTTGCACCTTCAATTTCCGGCACGCCGCGAGCGCTTTGATAACCAGGATCTCAACGACACTTTCCTGAAACGCGCGGGCGACCGCGGCAACCGGATAATGATTCCTGCTCCCGTGTTTTTGCCGATGATACAAAACGGCCGTCTTGACGCCGCTGAAGCTGAAATCCAGAGTCCCTTCCAGGGCGGCGCACTTGAAGGACACATCCGTCCGCGGGACGCTTTTCGCCAAACGGTCAATGACCGGCCCACCAGGGTACCCCAGCCCCAGGACGCGGGCCACCTTGTCAAAAGCTTCCCCGACCGCGTCGTCGCGTGTCCTTCCGATCCTCCTGAAGGCCCGGATATCCCTCACGCTATAAAGGTCCGTGTGCCCGCCGGAAACGACCAGAGCGACCGCCGGTAATTGCGGCGGTTCGCCGGTCAAAAAGTTGGCGTACACGTGCGCCTCGATATGGTCAATTTCCACCAATGGCTTGTCCAGCGCGGCGCTCAATGCCCGGGCGAAAGATACCCCGACTAAAAGCGAACCGATCAATCCCGGCTCTTTCGTTACGGCGAACGCGTCAATGTCCGCTAACGCAAGGCCCGCCTTCTCCAGGGCCTCATCAACAACCGGCTGGATATATTCCAGCTGTCTTCGCGAAGCGACCTCGGGGACGACACCGCCGTAACGCTGATGTTCCTTGAGGCTCGATGCGACCACATTGGAAAGTATTTTCCGTCCGTCACGGACAACGGCCGCGGCGGTTTCATCACACGAAGTTTCAATACCCAGGAAATTCATATTGTTTAAAGACCCCTACTGTTTTGCCGGAACGGGTCCGGCCGGTTGCGCGTCGGCGCCCGCGCCGGCCGCCGCGTCCGCAACCGGGGCGGGGGCTCCCGGCGCGAAATTCGCGTAAACCTTGATCCCCTTCAAAACGCTGATCGCGCTCTGGACCTGGTTGTCGCCCAGCAGCCGTTCGCGGATCTCCGCTTCTTTACCATCCTGCTTTACCTTTTCCAGATCCGACGAGTTCTGGTTCTCAACACCTTCAAAGATCTCTTCCACTTTTTTCTCTTTTTCATCTTCGGCGTCTTTGGGCGGCAACTGCAGCTCGACAACAATATCGGGCTCGATACCGATGCCGTGGATGGAGCGTCCGGAAGGCGTAAAATATTTACTGGTTGTCAAACGCAATCCCGAACCGTCCGGCAACGGGATGACCGACTGCACCGACCCTTTACCGAATGATTTTGTTCCCAAAATAATCGCCCGTTTGTTGTCCTGCAGGGCGCCGGCTAAAATTTCGCTGCCCGAGGCGCTTCCCTCGTTAATGAGAACGACCATCGGCCAGATGATCAGGTGCGCCTTGTTGGTCGAACGCGTGATCGTGTTCTGCGAAAGACGCCGGCCTTTGGTGGAAACGATGATCTTGCCCTGGGCCAAGAATTCTTCAGTGATATTGATCGCCACGTTCAGCAACCCGCCGGGATTATTGCGCAGATCCAGGACCAGACTGTCGGCCCCCTGCCGGGTCAAATCGTCGAGCGCCTCACGAAAGGCCTTCGCCGAATCTTCCCGGAATTCCGCCAGACGGATATATCCAATCCCGTCCTGCAAAATTTGCGTGTTCTTCACGTCCTGGATCTGGATGACCTCCCGGACGATCGTAAAATCGAGAAGTTTATCCGCGCCTTCGCGCAAAACGGTTATCTTGACCTCGGTGCCGGGTTTGCCGCGCAATTTCTTGACGGCGTCATCGAGCGTCAGGTCGCGGGTCAATTCGTCCCCGATCTTCACGATATGATCGCCCGCCTTGATGCCGGCGCGCCAGGCCGGGGTGTCTTCGAGCGGTGTGATGATCGTCAAAAGCCCGTCGCGGATGGAGATCTCGATGCCCAGCCCGCCGAACTTTCCCTGCGTCTCGGTCTTGAGCTCTTTATATTCATCCGGGTCAAGGAACTGGCTGTGCGGGTCCAGGGAGCTCAACATCCCGCGCAAAGATCCGTAAATAAGGTCTTTCGGGGTTTTCTCCTCGACATAATCAGCCTGGATCGTCGTCAGGGCGTAACTGTAAAGTTCTATCTGCGCGTAAAGGTCGTCTTTGACTTTCCGGTCGATCTGGCAAATGGCCACGGTCGCCGACGACAAAAACACCAGGACACCCCCGATGACAAGAAGAAATCGTTTAAACATACACGCCTCCTTAAGCCTCACTTTTATTCGACAATTTACGCCGGATGATCTCGCCGATCATTCTCGGATTGGCCTTCCCTTGACTCTTGCGCATGGCTTGGCCGATGAGAAATCCGACGGCGCTGGGCTTGCCCTCGCGGATCTGGGCGACGACGCTCTGGTGCTCGCGGATCAGCTCATCGACGATCCCCTCCAGCGCCGAGCTGTCGGAAACCTGCGCCAGTCCCGCGTCGCGGATCACCGCGGCCGCGTCTTTGCCGGTATCCAGGACCTGTTTCAACGCTTCTTTGGCCGACAAGTTACTAAGCACATTTTCATCGACTTTCCGGATAATGGCAACCAGATCTTCCGGTTTTATTTTGACGTCCCGCGGGGCCAGCTTGCGTCCGTTGATCTCCTGAAGCAAGGGGCCGTTGAGCCAATTGCAGATCTTTTTTGTGTCTGCGTACAATTTGGCGCACGCCTCGAAAAAATGCGCGATGTGCTGGTCCGCGACGATGATCCGCGCGTCATATTCCGAAAGCCCGTACTCGCCGACGAACCGTTCGAATTTCTGCCGGGGAAGCTCCGGGATGGACCGGCGGACTTCCTCGATGAGCGCTTCGTCGATTTCAAAAGGGACGAGGTCGGGCTCCGGGAAATAACGGTAGTCGTGCGCTTCTTCTTTGCTGCGCATCGTGATCGTGGTCCATTTTTCCTCGCTCCAGAGCCGCGTTTCCTGGATGATCCGGCCGCCGGAGGACACCACCTCGCGCTGGCGTTTTTCTTCGAATTCAAGGGCGGCGCGCACCGCCTTGAACGAATTCATGTTCTTTAGTTCCGTCTTGGTCCCGAACGTTTTCGCCCCCGCCTCGCGGATGGACACGTTGGCGTCGCAGCGCAGGCTCCCTTTTTCCATGTCGCAGTCGGAAACGTGCAGATATTCCAGCGTCAATTTAAGCGCCTGTAAATAATCGTACGCTTCCTGGGGCGAACGCAAATCGGGCTCGGAGACAATCTCCATGAGCGGCGTACCGGTACGATTATAATCGACCAGGCTGCTATTAGAACGGTCATCGTGGATCAGTTTGCCCGCGTCCTCTTCCAGGTGCGCGCGCTTGATATTGATCTTCCTGGCTTGACCATCCGCGGTCGTCATCCAAAGATGTCCGTCATAAGCGACCGGCTTGTCGTATTGGGAGATCTGGTACCCCTTGGGCAGGTCGGGATAATAATAATTTTTCCGGTCGAATTTGATCACGGGATTAATCCGGCAATCCAGGGCCATGGCGATCTTTAAGGCATACTCCAGCGCCATTTTGTTCAAAACCGGCAGCGTCCCCGGCAACCCGAGACATACCGGGCAGGTTTGCGTATTGGGGTCGCGGCCGAACACGTTGGCGCAACCACAAAAAATCTTGGTCCTCGTGCTCAACTGGAGGTGAACTTCCAGCCCAATGACGGTTTCATATTTTTGCTGAAGGGTCTGGCTCATACTGGCGCCCGCTCTTTGTGCCACGGGGTGCTCTGCTCATAGGCATAGGCCACGCGAAAAAGCATCGCTTCGTCAAAAGGTTTGGCCAGAATTTGCAATCCGATCGGAAGACGATCTCTGGAGAACCCGCAGGGGATCGAGATCGCCGGGATGCCGCTTAAATTCGCCGAGATCGTATAAATATCCGAAAGGTACATGCTCAAAGGGTCATCGCTCTTTTCCCCGATCTTAAACGCCGTGGTCGGCGCCGTCGGCGTGACGATCGCGTCCAGCTTTAAAAACGCCTTGTCAAAATCCTGTTTAATAAGGGTGCGGACCTTCAACCCTTTCAAATAATAGTCGTCGTAATACCCCGAGGAAAGCGAATATGTGCCCAGCATGATCCGCCGCTTGGCCTCGCTGCCCAGGCCGGCGTCGCGCGTTTCTTCGTACATATCGATGAGCGGCGTTTTGCGCGTGTCGAGAGGCTGGCGGCGCAGACCGTACTGCACGCCGTCGTAGCGCGCCAGGTTCGAGCTGGCCTCCGCGGTCGCCACGATATAATATGTCGCCGTCGCGTATCCGGTGTGCGGAAGCGAAATCTCATGGAACGTCGCCCCGCGTGTTTCAAGAACATTGATCGCCACGTCGATCGCTTCGCGCACCTGCGGGTCGATCCCTTCCACAAAATATTCCCCGGGGATCCCTATCTTAAGCCCCTTGACGTCGTTGACCAGCGCTTTGGTGTAATCCGGCACGGGCAGATCCGCCGAGGTGGAATCGCGTTCGTCGTAGCCGGCAATGATCCCTAAAAGCAGCGCGGAATCCTCCACGTCTTTGGTGATCGGCCCGATCTGGTCCAAACTCGAAGCAAAGGCGATCAGTCCGTAACGGGACACCCGGCCATAGGTCGGCTTTAACCCGACCACACCGCAGAACGATGCCGGCTGGCGGATCGACCCGCCGGTGTCCGAACCCAGCGCCCAGATCGCTTCGTGGCCGGCCACAGCCGCGGCCGAACCGCCGCTGGAACCGCCGGGGACGCGATCGCGGTCCCAGGGGTTGCGCGTCGGGCCGTAACAGGAATTCTCCGTCGAAGAACCGAACGCGAACTCGTCCATGTTCGTGCTGCCGATGATCTGCGCCCCGGAACCTTTTAACTTTTGGATGACCGTGGCGTCATACGGCGGCTTGAAGCCCTCCAGAATGCGCGAACAGCACGTGGTCGGCTCACCGGTCACGCAGATATTATCTTTAATGCCGATGGGGATCGGCATGGAGACATCGCCGGAAGGTTCTTGTTCGCCGGAGGCCTTCGATCTCAAACGTACGTACGCCTTGACCTGTCCATCGGTGCGCGCGATACCGGCGAGCACGGCGTCGCGGATCTCCCGCGGGGTGGTCTTCTTCGCCTTGAGCAAATCAAGGAGCTCGTGCGCTGTTAATTCGTTTAATTTCACTGGATGACCTTGGGCACTTTAAAAAATCCGTTATGCGGCGCGGCGGCCGTCTTCATCACCTCGGCCTGCGGGAGCGACGGTTTGACCTCATCTTCCCGGTAAACGTTCGCCAAAGGCAGGACATGGCTGGTCGGTTCGACCGCGCGCACGTCCAGCTTCTCCAGTTTGTGGACGTAACCCAGGATATTCTCAAGGTCTTTCGTGAGGCGCTCGACTTCCTCGCCCTGCAGGTGAATGCGGGAAAGGCTGGCGATATACTGAACGTCTTCTTTAGTAATATTTTGGGCGTTTTTTGTCATAAATTTATTCCAAAATATTAACATCAAACCTAAAACGTTACAAGGTAAAACTATCGCAATTTGGCTTTAATGGCCTCGGGGATCGCCTGCGGTTTAAAATCCTTAGTGAGGCTGGCAAGGTCGACCTGCGCCTCCACCAGCAAACGGCCGCTCGCCTTATCGTGGATTGTCTGCTCGAAGATCAACCGCGCCGGCGTGATCTCTTTGAGCCGTGCCTCGCAAACGATCGTGTCTCCGTAACGCGCTGGACTCCGGTAAGTTACGGAACACTTGCGCACCGCATAGAAGAAACCCGCCCGATGTAGCTGCGTGACACTTAATCCCTTTTGTTCCAAAAATTCCGTGCGGGATTCTTCCAGGTATTTTAGATAATTGCCGTAATAAACGACGCCGCCGGCGTCCGTGTCATAATAATAGATCCGTTTTTCCATTAACTCCCCTTCGTATCCCGTTGAAAGTCCTTTAGTTTTAGCATTCCGGCGCCGCCGTGTCAATGTTTCCCTTACGAGCGAGTTCTCCATTTTCTAAGATTTTCCAAGATTAATTCTTGCGCAAGCAAAAGGCCTATGTTACATTAGCGATAAGCCACGGGGGTGAAATGCAACCAGCAGATGGAGTCCATGGATGGGTTCCGAAGCTTCAGAACAAAAACAGAATCCCCTTTCCGAACAACGGTACTTCCCGCGCTGGAACGTCAACAATCGTGTTATCTATCGCTCGAAAACTGCACCCGACCACCAATTCCGTCACGGACACACCAAAAATATAAGCTGCGCCGGCGCTTGCCTTTATCTCAAAGATTTTCTGTCCTTACAGCAGAAAATCATGCTCAACATCCATTTGTCGCCGAGCGCAAACATTGACTTGCGCGCGACGGTGGTCTGGCAAAAAGCGGAAGATATGTCTTATTTGACGGGGGTCGCTTTTCACGACACCAGCGATGAAACCCAACAGCAGATCCTCGAACACGCCTTCGAATTCGACCGCTCCAAACTCCTCGATCACTGGTACAAAGGCTGGGACGGCGGGACGACGTGAATAAAACAGGGAATTAGGACATTTAGGACATTAGGGAATTGGGAAATAAGAAAATGTACCCCCATTATCTCCCAATCCTATTTTCCAATACCCTTAATTTCCCAATATACTACTCCCTAATTCCCTAATATCCCAATATCCTAATTCTTATTCGCAAGTCGTACATAGTCCTCCAAACTCAAATCCTCCGCCCGCAACCGCGGGTCGATCTTTAACGCGCGCAGAAGCTCTTCGGCTGCTTCCTTGCCGTAGACCACGGCCAGGGAATTACGGATGGTCTTGCGCCGCTGGCTAAAACACGCGCGGATCAATTTGAAAAGGAATTCCTCGTCACGGGCCTTGTCCGCCGGCCCGGGCCTCGTGCGCAGCGACAAAAAACAGGAATCGACTTTTGGCGCGGGGCTGAAGGCCGACGGCGGGATCCTGAATATTTTTTTGGCCCGCGCGTAATACTGGACAAAGCACGACAACGAACCGTAATCTTTGGAACCGGGTTTGGCCACAATCCGGTTACCATATTCGAGCTGCACGGTCATATAGAACACGGGAAATTTATGACGGAAGGCCAAAACTTTTTCGATGATCGGTGTGGCGATATTGTACGGCAGGTTCCCCACGACCTTCATCGGCGCGGGTAATTGTTCGAACGGATACTTCAATATATCGGCGTGCTCGATGGTGACGTTCGTTCCCGCGAACTCTTGTTCCAGCCGCGCCGCCAGATAATTATCTTTCTCAACGGCGAAAACTTTTCGAACCCTTTGCGCGATCGGCCGCGTCAAGACGCCTTTGCCCGGCCCGATCTCCAGCACAACATCCTCCGGTGCCAGCTCGCTCGCGGCAATGATTTTTCCCTGGATGTGAGGGCTGACCAGGAAATTCTGGCCGAGGGATTTCTTGGGGAAAAACACTTCTGAAGATCGCGGCCGGCCTTTACTCATACGCGACGGCCCGGCGTTCGTCCAGGAGCGCCTGGTTCAGCCGCGATCCGACAAACCGCTTGGCCCTTTTGCCTTCTTCGGTGCCCAGATCCACGGACTCCTGTGGAATCTTACCGACGAGGGTTTTATAAGCGTCGGACTGGGTTAACGCTTCAGGCATTTTTTATGGGGACATGGAAGATTCATTCGCGGCGGGGTTCGTTACGCGCGTCTTTTATCGCGCTCAGCTTAATTTTAAGATTTTCTTTGTGTTTGCTAATGAGTGCCAGCGCGTTTTCAACGTATTCCCTGGAACTGAGTTCACCGGCCGTGTATCGCTCCAGAAGGGTCAACCACTCTTCATGAATTTCGCAATGTTCCGAATCCTCGATGACCGCGAACGGACAATCCGGGCATCTATGATGAAAAACTTCCCCGCCGACGGTTTCGCCTTCCCACGCCTTCCGGTACTCACGGGCATGCGCCTCAACCCATTCCAGGGCGCGCAATTCCCGTTCTTCCGGCGGGAATTGTTCAACATAGGCGTTGATCTCATTCAATTCTCTCTTGATGAATTCGTCGTTGTGAAAGGCGACCTTTTGACTGCGGCCCGCAAACCGCAGGATCAGGGCGAACATGGGATCGTTAATCGTATACATAATATTTCACGGTTACAAGGTTAACGCGAAGTATCCCGGCAGACACCCGCCGAATTTGTTTTTTATCTTACCATCAACCGCCGGCAGCGGGTAGCGAATTTTCTCAAATTTTCTCAAATGGACACAAGCATAGTGTCCCCGGCCAG
>DPIG01000076.1 GCA_003522725.1 Candidatus Omnitrophota bacterium | reverse complement strand
ACATTTAATGTGAGGCAATGCGCGCGTGTTTAAAAGCTTGACGGTCATTTACGCGGATAGTATAATACCGCAATTCATAAAGGATAAAAAACGATACAAATCATTAAGATAAATATTATTGAAGAAGGAGGAAACGAAATTGGTTTTGTTGAAGGCAAGAAAAACTGAAGTGATTGAAGGCTTTAAAACGCATTCGAAGGATACGGGCTCTCCGTCCATCCAGGCCGCGTTGTTGACCGAAAGAATCAACTATCTGACGGAACACCTCAAAGTCCATAAAAAGGATGTCCATTCCCGTCGAGGACTTTTATTGATGATCGGGAAAAGACGCCGCCTTTTGGCCTACCTCCAGAAAAACGACCCTCAGAAGTACCAAGAAACAATCTCAAAATTGAACCTGCGTAAGTGAGGCTCCATTGATGACCAAGACAGGACGTATTGAAGTCCCTTTCGGGGGACAGAATCTGATTATTGAAACCGGCAAAATGGCCAAGCAGTCCAACGGGGCGGTGACGCTGACGTGTGGAGGGACGGTTATTTTGGCGACTGTATGCATATCCAGGAAACCGAGAGAAGGTGTCGACTTCTTCCCTTTAATGGTCGAATACCAGGAAAAGACATATTCGGCCGGGCGTATCCCGGGCGGATTTTTCAAGCGCGAAGGGCGTCCGACGCAAAAAGAGATCTTGACCTCACGGCTGGTCGACCGGCCCTTGCGCCCGTTGTTCCCGGAAGGGTTTTATAATGAAGTCCAGATCACGGCGACGGTTTTAAGCAGCGATGGCGAGAACGATCCTGATATTCTGGCCGTTATCGGCGCGTCGCTGGCCGCGCACATTTCCGATATCCCTTTTGACGGGCCGGTGGGAGCGGTCCGCGTGGGTTCTATTAACGGCGAATTCGTCCTTAACCCCACCTACGCGCAGCGCGAGCAAAGCGAATTCGATCTGGTGGTTGCCGGGCTCAAAGACGGCGTGGTCATGATGGAAGGCGAGGCGAACGAAGTTCCCGAAGCGAAGATCGTGGAAGCCATCCGCTATGGGTTTGACCATCTGCAGCCAATCCTTAAGGCGCAAAATGATTTCCGCGAACAGGTCGGGATAGAAAAGACCGCTGTCCCCTTGTTTCAACCGTCCGAGGAGCTTAAAAAGAAGATCGCGCAACTGACCAAGGGGCGCTTGACCGAGATTTACAATATCGATGAGAAAGAACAAAGAGAGGAAGCGCTGGGCATCCTTCTGGATGAAGTGATCGGCGACATGTCCGCGTTTGAAGGGTTTAAGATCAACGACCGCGCGGTAACCCCTTCTAATATTAAACTGATCTTTGATCAGATCGAATATGACGAGGTCAGACGTCTCATTTTTGAAGAAGGCAAGCGCGCCGACGGCCGCGGTCTCAAAGACATCCGTGAGATCGGCGTGGAGGCCGGCATCCTGCCCCGGACGCACGGGTCAAGCCTTTTCACGCGTGGTCAAACCCAAAGCCTCGGGGTTGTCACGCTGGGGACGCGCAAGGACGAGCAGATGATCGAGGCCTTGGACGGGCTTTCTTACAATAACTTTATGCTGCATTACAATTTTCCTTCTTTTAGCGTTGGAGAAACAAAACCCATGCGCGGGCCTGGCCGGCGGGAAATCGGCCACGGGGCCCTGGCCGCGAAAGCTTTACGGGCGGTCATGCCTTCCAAGGAAAAATTCCCTTACACGGTCCGCATCGTTTCCGAGATCCTGGAATCGAACGGCTCCTCGAGCATGGCCAGTGTTTGTTCCGGCTCTTTGAGCCTGATGGACGCCGGTGTCCCGGTTGCTAACGCGGTGGCCGGGATCTCCATCGGGTTGGTCACCCGTGGAAAAGATTGGCGGCTGTTGACCGATATCATGGGACTCGAGGACCATTTCGGCGATATGGACTTCAAGATCGCCGGTACGGATAAAGGCGTTACCGCCATCCAGCTGGATATCAAGATCAAGAATATCGCCCTGGAGATCCTGGAAAAAGGCATCGCGCAGGCCAAAGAGGCGCGGGGCATTATTCTCCAGAAGATGAACGCGGTGATCGCGCGGCCCAAGGATGATATCTCAAAATACGCGCCGAGAATCGTGATTGTGCAGATCCCCCCTGATAAAATCGGCGAAGTGATCGGACCCGGCGGCAAGACGATCAAGAAGATCATCGAGGAAACGGGTGTCGAGAGTATCGACATCGAGGATGACGGCAGGGTCCTCATCGCCTCAACCAGCAACGAATCGGCGCAAAAGGCCCTCCGTTATGTTAGCGGCCTGGTGGAAGCTCCCGTGATCGGGAAGATCTATGACGCCGAAGTCGTCAAAATCGCCAATTTCGGGGCGTTTTGCGAATTCCTTCCCGGCAAACAGGGGTTGGTCCACGTTTCAGAACTTTCCGACAAATACGTGAAGGACGTCAATCAGGCTGTCAAAGTGGGCGACCGGTTCAAGGTCAAAGTCATCGAGATCGATGAGATGAGACGGGTCAATTTGAGCAAAAAGCAGGCTGAACAGGCCGCCTCGCCAAGTCTTTAAAAGGATTGGCAGGCGAGCCTCGTCATTTCCTTCATAAAAATGGAAATGTAAGATGTCCCCGCGATGAAACAGGAACATATCAGTGAGGTCAAGGCGATCATCATTCTGTCTTTCGGAATGATCCTGCTGGCGAGCCTCGTTTCTTTTGTCCCTGAAGACCTTCCGTGGTATACCTCGCGTCCCAATGTCCCCGCCCACAATCTCGTCCGGATCACCGGCGCGTACCTGGCGGGTTCGCTTCTTTTTATCTTCGGTTACAGCGCGTATCTTTTTGTCGTTTGTTTGCTTTTCTGGGGCTGGAACAAATTCATGCTGAGGGGACTGGTTTTTTCCTGGCCCAAAGCCCTTAGTTTTGTCGTTTTATTTTGTGTCTTAAGCGCGCTGGCCGGGATGGTCGGCGCCCAGGAGTCAAGCCTGCGCTTCGCGCGTTCCGGCCTCGTCGGATTCATGCTCTCGGATTTCTTTGTACGCTACCTGGGCGCTGTTGGTTCCTATATTATCCTCGTGACGCTGGGTACGTTGTCACTGATTTTAACCGGCGAAGTCCTGGTGGCCCCGTTATTCATGCGCGGCATCGACAAGGTCCGTGATTGGGGCGGGTCTTTCCGGCCAACCGGCTCCTCCCGCGAGGAAGATCGCCCGCTGTCACAAAAACGAAGTATTTCCATGGGGTCTTTTCTGAAACAACCGCAGGCCAGCGCCGCGCGCAAACTTCAGGAAGAAGAGTTGAAAAAGGCGCTGCGTCCGAAAGAAGCCGGCGGCGATAAAAAAGCCGAAGAGAAGAAGGACCCCGTTGTCCCGCCGCCATCCGCGGTCAAACCAGCGCAACCGCAGATCCATATTGTCCAGCCCCGGAACCCGCAAAAAGAAGAAGATCTGTCTACCCGTTACGAAGAGACGATCATCGGGGAGTACCGGGTCCCTTCATTGGACCTGCTGGAGGATCCGCCTTCGATCTCCCAAGGGAAACTGCAGAACACTTTAATGAACGGCGCCAAAGTGTTGGAAGAAACTTTGGTCAATTTCGGGGTCGATGCCACCGTCGTCCATATCGAACGCGGGCCGGCGATCACCCGGTATGAACTGGAGCCGGCGCCGGGCGTCAAAGTGCAGAAATTTACAACACTATCCGATGATATCGCGCTGGCGATGCGCGCCACGACCGTGCGCGTCGTCGCGCCGATCCCGGGCAAGAACCGCGTCGGCATCGAGGTCCCCAACGCGGATTTTTCCACCGTTTATCTCAAGGAAGTCCTGGCCGGCAGTGAATTCCGTTCGTCAAAGTCGAAATTGACATTATCGCTCGGGAAAGACATCGCGGGCAAGTCCATGGTCGCGGACCTGGCGGAAATGCCGCATCTGTTGATCGCGGGCACGACCGGCTCCGGCAAGACGGTGTGCGTTAACGGTATCATCATGTCGATGATCTTCAACGCCTCGCCCGACGAAGTGAAATTTGTCATGGTCGATCCCAAGATGGTCGAGTTGGCCCAATATAACGATATCCCGCACTTGTTGTGTCCTGTGGTGACGGACTCTCAAAAGGCTTCCGCGGCGCTCCAGTGGGTCGTCAGCGAAATGGAAACGCGTTATCGGGCGCTTTCCAAAGAGGGGGTGCGCAACCTGCCGGGGTACAACGCCCGCGGCCATAAAATGCCGTATATCGTCGTGATCATCGATGAGCTCGCCGATCTCATGCAGGTCTCGGCCAAGGCGGTGGAAAGCGCGATCACGCGTATCGCGCAATTGTCGCGGGCGGTCGGGATCCATTTGATCCTGGCGACACAGCGGCCTTCCGTCGATGTCATCACGGGCGTCATTAAAGCGAATTTCCCCGCGCGGATTTCATTCAAGGTCGCTTCCAAAGTCGATTCCCGCACCGTGCTGGACATGAACGGCGCCGAAAGTCTACTGGGGAAAGGCGACATGTTGTTTATCAAGCCCGGCGATGCCAAGCCGACGCGCGGGCAATGCAGTTATGTCCGTGATGAGGAGATCCAGCGCGTTATCCGTTTCATCAGGGACCAGCAGGCCCCGGCGTACGATGAGAGCATCACGAAACAGCAAAAGGGCGCGGGCGCCGGCGCGGGCGAAGATCAATCCGATGAATATTATGATGATGCGGTCAAGCTGGTCATCGAATCGAACCAGGCTTCGGTGTCCATCCTCCAGAGACGGTTACGTTTAGGGTATACGCGGGCGGCGCGGCTTATTGACATGATGGAACAAAACGGCATTGTGGGGCCCTATGCGGGCAGTAAACCCAGGGATATTCTTGTTGACCGCGAGCAGTGGCTGTTAGAGAATATGAAAAAGAATTCTCAAGGAGAAGGGAAGGCCTGACATGGCTCCGGCGACAACACAAGGGACATTGTTGAAATCCACACGGGAATCCCGCGGGATTCCTCTGCGCGTGGTGCATGAAGCCACCAAGATCCCGATGGATGTTTTACGGGCCATTGAGGAAGGATACACCGTCCGCACGCTTACGCCATTTTATTTTAAAGGGTTCACCAAGATGTACGCCGAATATCTGAAGATCAACGTCCAGGGTATTCAGACCGAGGAGAGAACGCAGGAACGCCCCGCCGTGTCCGTGCCGGTATCTAAACCGCGCGTTGCGCCGCTATCGCCGTCACCGGCAGAAACATTGGACCTCGAACAATGGTTCGCGGGTATTTTTACTCACCGGCGCAAACAGCAGATCGCCATTTTGGCGGTCGCGTCCATTGGTTTTTTTCTTTTGTTCAAGGTCATTACTTTTTTCACGCATCAACGGCCAAAGACGGTTGTTAAAAAAGAGGAAAAGAAAAAGGAAAAGCCGGCTGCCGCCAAAAGCGCCCCGGCGGCTTCCATCGCGTCGGGGAAGAAACCGCAGGAAAGTACCAGCGTCGTCAAGGCGTCCGAAACAGCCGCCACGGCCGTTAAAACGTCTTCGAAAGCCGCCGCTCCGGTGGCGGCCCCTCAAGCCTCGGCGCCCACCGCGCAACTGGACAGAGAGATCATGCTGACCGTCCGGGCGAAGAAGGACAGCTGGCTGCGCGTTGAAGCGGACGGGGTCACTGTTTTTCAATCGGCATTAAACCGCGGGAAATCGGAAACCTGGCTCGCCCAGAATAAAATCGAGATTTCCGGCAAGAACATGCAGCAGCTGGAATTCGAGCTCAACGGCAAGCTGATCGGTACTTTGAGCCGCCGGGATTATAAGGCCAGGAAGATCCTGATCACCCGGGAAGGGCTCTCAGTGATCCCCTGATCCGGCGCAAGGTCCTGCCATGATCAAATCAACAAAAGATTTCAGTCAACAACGTGTTCCCTCTCGAAGAGAGCCTGGTGGCCAAAGGGATCCTGACGGCGGGGGCCGCAAGGTCGGGGTCATCAATCTGGGTTGCGCCCGCAATCTGGTCGATTCCCAGACTATCCTCGGGAACCTCAAGCGCCAGGGGCACCGGATCACCACCGACGTTGCCGGCGCCGATATGGTCGTCGTCAACACGTGCGCGTTCATTGAGGAATCCAAAAAAGAGTCCGTTGATACCATCCTTGATCTGATCGAATTAAAGAAGCAGGGCAAGCTCAAGAAAATCGTTGTGGCCGGATGCCTGGCCCAGCGGTACAGCAGGGAATTAGCCGAAGAGTTCAAGGAAGTCGACGCGATCCTCGGGGTACAGAAGTTGGACCGCGAGAATATTCCGGCTCAAGTTTCCCTGACGCCACGGCATTTCGCCTACCTGAAGATCTGTGAGAGCTGTTATAACCACTGCAGTTTTTGTATTATCCCCTCCATTAAAGGAAAATTTGTTTCCCGGAGCATCGAATCCGTTGTGCGCGAAGTCAAACAGCTTGATGAACGCGGGGTCAAGGAGGTCAACATCATCGGCCAGGACATCACCGCCTACGGGATGGATATTTACCGGGAGAAGGCGCTCGCGCGGCTTTTGAAGGAAATAGTGGCGGTGACAAAAAATATCCGCTGGGTCCGTCTGTTGTACGCCTTTCCGGCCCATGTGACTGATGAGCTCATCGACACGATCGCCCGCGAGGAAAGGATCTGTAAATATATCGATATCCCGTTGCAGCATATCAGTGATAACCTGTTACAGAGCATGAACCGGTCGATCACCGCCCGCCAGAGCGTTGATCTGATCAAAAAGATCCGCGCTAAAATTCCGGGGGCGCATATCCGCACCAGCTTTATCGTCGGGCTGCCCGGCGAAACGGAAGAGAATTTCCAGGAATTAATGGATTTTGTCCGTGCCATGTCTTTCGACCGGGTCGGCGCGTTCGTTTATTCCCGGGAAGAGGGCACGCCCGCGTATGCCATGCCCGGGCAAGTCCCTGATCTGGTCAAGCGCAAGCGGTTGAATCTTTTAATGGCCTTGCAGCGGGAGATATCCCAAACTAACCAGAAACGCAAGATCGGTTGTAAATACGATGTCCTTATTGACGAGGCGCAAGAGGGAGAAAAGGGTATCTATCCGGGGCGCACGCAATACGACGCCCACGAGGTGGACGGCGTCGTTTACGTCCATTCGACGAAAGAATTAGCCCCCGGGGACATCGTTCCGGTCGAGATAACTGATTCTTGTGAGTACGATCTGGTTGGGAACGCGCTATGAGCCTGCCGAACCGGCTGACCATGGCCCGTATCCTCTTGACATTCGCCTTCGTATTCTTCGCCTTTCAAACAGGGGTCACTCCCAAGACCATCGCGGCCGCTGTTTTTCTGCTCGCTTCCCTCACGGATTTTTTTGACGGGTATTACGCCAAAAAGTATAACCTGATCAGTGATTTCGGGAAGTTGATGGACCCCATCGCGGATAAGTTCCTTATCCTGACGGCGTTCTTTATTTTTATGGTCATGCATCTTATCCAGGGCTGGATGTTTATCCTGATTCTGGTGCGCGAGGCCGGCGTGACCCTTATTCGTTTGCGCGCGATGAGGCGGGGAAAGATCCTGGCCGCGGAACGGGCCGGAAAAATAAAGACCGTCCTGCAGATCCTTGCCATTTTAACCATTTTGGCCTTTATGGTTCTCGCCGAAATGAGCTTGCCGGGGTATTGGTCCGCGCGACTTGGGTTGTTCTATCAATGGGTCATTGTTCCCCTGATGTTGGCGGTCGTTGCCGTGACTTTGTCTTCGGGCATTTCATTTGCATGGAACAACCGCCGGTCGGTCTATGCGTGATCATCTTGCCAGATTGCTGTCCACATTTTTTTATGTCGGGAATGTCCCTGTCGCTCCGGGGAGTCTGGCGAGCCTCGCGGGGACATTGCTCGCCGTCATTTTTCACGGGGATCCAGCCGTCTACATAGTCTTTTGGGGGGCCATAACGCTTGTCGGGTTCGCGGTCAGCGCCCGCGCGGAAAAGCTCTTTGGCCGGAAAGACCCCTCGTGCATCGTCATCGATGAAGTCAGCGGAGTTCTCCTCGCGTTTTTTGCTCTGCCTTTGACCCCCGCGGTCATCGTGACGACATTTTTTCTGTTCCGCGCTTTTGACATGTTCAAGATCTATCCCGTGAACCGTTTCGAAGAACTCCCCGGTGCCGTCGGGATCATGGCCGACGATCTCTGGGCGGGGCTTTATACCAATATCGTCATGCAGCTGGCCATCCGCTGGGCGGGGATGATGAATCTGTGAATAAACAGACCCTTTTTGAATCTATAGCAACAACCCGTCCCTGGTGCCGGTTTCAAGATTCTTATTATCATGGGCATATGGGAGAATATCTGCGGTTTCTTATCCCCGAGAATGCCTCTGTGCTTGAGATTGGTTGTGCCGGCGGCGAAAGGCTCGCGGCGCTCAAACCCCGCCGGGGCGTCGGGGTCGATTTTAGTCCAAAAATCGTTGAGGCTGCCCGCCGGAATTTCCCTCATCTTGACTTTCTTGCCCAAGGCATCGACGATCTGGAATGTTCGGAAACTTTTGATTATGTGGTCGTGAATAATGTGATCGGTTACGCCGACGACCTCCAGAAGGTCTTCTGCCGGATAAAGAAAGTCTGTCGGCCAGAGACGAAAGTGATCCTTATCTACCATAGTCATTTGTGGCGGCCGTTTTTAAAAGTTGCCGGCTGGCTTGGGGCACGAAGAAAGTGGCCGCAGCAGCACTGGCTGGCCCGCAAAGATATCGAGAATTTTTTATATCTTGAAGATTTTGTCGTCGTCAGAAGGGCTCAAAGGTTTTTGGTGCCTTTTTATATTCCGCTTGTGTCATGGTTTTTTAATAAATATCTCGTGCATATCCCCGGGCTAAGGGACATGGCGCTTGATCACATCCTGGTCATCAAGCCCGATGGTCCGCGCAGGAGCCGGGAGGACATATCTGTTTCTGTGGTTGTCCCCTGCCGCAATGAAAAAGGCAATCTCGAACAGATAATCACGCGCACGCCGAGGATGGGGAAGAGGACCGAGATTATTTTTGTAGAGGGGCATTCCAGGGATGGCACGCTTCAAGAGTGTTATCGGCTCAAGGAAGTCTATGCCGACAAGGACATCAAAGTGCTTGCGCAAAAAGGCGAGGGGAAGGGGAATGCGGTACGCGAAGGTTTTGCGGCCGCCTCGGGCGATGTGCTGATGATTCTTGACGCCGATTTAACGGTCCCGCCCGAGAGCCTGGAGGAGTTTTACAACGCCCTTGTTTCCGGCAAGGGGGAGTTTATTAACGGCAGCCGGCTTGTGTATCAGATGGAAAAAGAGGCCATGCGGTTTTTGAACATGATGGCCAATAAATTCTTCAGCGTGATGCTCACGTATCTGCTGGGGCAGTATTTGAAGGATACTCTATGCGGCACCAAAGTCTTATGGAGAGAGGATTACCTCAAAATCGAGGAGGGGCGCAGGTATTTCGGCGATTTCGATCCTTTCGGAGACTTTGACCTTTTGTTCGGCGCCGCGAAACTGAATTTAAAGATTGTGGAGATCCCCGTGCATTATAAATCCAGGGTTTACGGGACCACGCAAATCCGCCGCTTCGAACACGGCTGGCTTCTTTTAAAAATGACTTTTTTTGCGATGAGGAAGATAAAATTTGTTTAATCCGGTCCTTGAATGGCTGAGACTCCCGGAGCTCCGCGGTATTAAAGATTTGGATGACCCTGCCGTAACACGGTTACATGCCCAAATTATATGGAAGAAAATCTTTTTAAGAAAAATTTATCTCGATTTTTACTGTGAGTACAAAAGGATTATCCGCGGCAAGCCTTCAGGGGTTTGCGTCGAATTGGGCAGCGGAGGAGGGTTTGCGAAAAAAATCTTTTCTACAATTCTCACGTCGGACATCGCGCCTTCTCCAGGCCTGGACTTTTGTTTCTCCGCAGAACAACTCCCTTTTAAGGATACCTCCATTGACGCACTGTGCATGATTAATGTTTTTCATCACATTAAAAATCCTGTTAACGCCCTCAATGAATTCAGCCGATGCCTCAAGCCCGGGGGAGTTATTTTGATGATTGAACCCGCCAATACGATCTGGGCGCGGTTTGTTTACAGGCGTTTTCATCACGAACGTTTTGATCCGGCGGCTGCCTGGTCGGTTGAGGGGCAAAGGAGACTTTCCGACGCAAACGGAGCGTTGCCGTGGATCATTTTCCGCAGAGACCGCGGCCGGTTTGAATCGCAATACCCCCTTTTGAAGGTCAGCCGCGTTGAATTTCATACACCTTTACGCTATCTGTTGAGCGGTGGATTGTCATTGAAACAATTGTTGCCTTCATGCGCTTACAGGGGGGTTAAAGGGATCGAATCCCTGCTCTCGCCGCTTAATGAATGGATAGGGATGTTCTGCACGATAGAGGTAAGGAAACAGGGAGCAAAGGAATGATTTGTTTAAAGAATTAATCCGAACAAATCCTGCTAATTTTTTTTGGGATAATTAATCAAAATAATCAAAACGGGCACAAGGGGAAAGATGTGCAGGATACATCTGGAAAGGCTGGCCTCTGTTTGCGCGATCCAGAAATAATGCTGGGTCAGGGTGTAGGCGGGTATATAGATGGCCGCAAACGCAACCAGCGCCCAGGATAATAACTTTATCTCAAACGAAATATTTTTTCGTTCGAGCCTCAACAAGCTGACGACCAGGATCAGCCAGAGGATGTTCCAGTTATTGGAAAAGAACAGATTTTGGATTATCTTTTCCAGGACTGTTCTCAGCCTTCCGACATAGTCGACTGCGGGCGCAAGGCCCAGGTGATAGAGATTGAATGAAAGGGCGTCGTGGGACAGCGCGCCCGCCTGGGCCAGATACTGGTAAACATGAAAAGAAAGGCAGACGCTGAAACCTGGAATAAAAAATTTAAGGAATATTTTTAGTTTCTTGGAAAGGACCATCGGGTGTTCGTGGGCCAGGATTACCGTTAAAAGCAATGTGTGGATGGCAAGATAACCGCTTCCTTCCAGTTTGACGAAACTTGTGATGCCGGCAAAAAAGGCGGCCAGGATCAGGTAAACATTCTCTTTTTTCTCGCGCCAGAATAAAAGGAGCGTGATGGTTGTAAAATTGTAATAAAGCAGGGTGAAATCCCGGTAGCCGATCGTGGCATGGTAAACCAAAAACGGCGAGGAGACCAGGAAAACAAGCCCTAACAGTGCCCAGCGGACGCGGACATGACTTTTCAAGAAGTGATACTGGACGATGAGGGTGGCAAGGAAATAAAGCGGGAAAATAACATTTATGAGCTGGTCATCCCAGGCGCCGATATTGAGCGCGAGCCATGCCTGCAGAAGCGGTACGTGCAAGGGATAGTTGCTGTGGGGCATATTATTGAGGTATTTTAGCGAGTGTTCATAAAAAAGGATTTTGGCGTTGAAGGTGTGTGTGGCAAAGGCATCCCATGTGGAAGTAGGAATTGTAAAGCCTCGCCAGAAAACATAGCTCGTTTGCAGCAGGATGAACAACAGGAAAACGAGCGACAGAGGATCAAGGCGAGAGGAGGGGAAGTTATATTTTAATCTTTCGCCGGGGGATTTATTCCTGGATTTGAGGATGAATAAAAAGCAAACGGCAATGGAAGTTGCCAGGGGATAGTTAATCGTCCCGGTCGTCAGTGGTGCCCGGAGGGCTCCCAACAAAAACATCCATAACGTCAGCAAGCCCGTCCCCAGCCCATAGGCCAGGGCCAGCCCGAGTGTCACCGGGATAGTTTTTTTGGCATCCATCAGGCTGATGAGGCAATATCCTAAAGTTACGGGTGCTATGAGGATGGTCAGGGCAAGAAACGGTGTCATGGGAATTTATGGCGCGTCCTTTCTGATGGCAATGACGCTGGATTGATCAAAAGTGCCGATGACCTTGAAGCCGTCCGGCACGCTGGCGACGGCATCTGCCTTGTCGAAGACAATGATGCTGTCGGCAGGGCGGCCGCCACGCACGTTACGAATATCGATGGGATAAAGGTAATACGCTAACATCCTCTGGGTGATCATGCCAGGGTCGTTTGACAAATCCATGTCTGTCAAGAGTTGGGCGTTGTGAAAACCGGGAAGGATCTCCCGGCAGTATTGGATAAACGAGTAAAGCTTTTTTCCCGCGATGGCGGTATTCTTTTTTTCGCCGGATTTGCTGGCAAAAATTCCAAATTCCCCCCGGGCATAATTTATCAGACCGGTTGTCTGCAGGACGGCGAGAAGACAAAATAGCGTAAACCCTGCGTGAAGCGCTGTCGCAAAGATCGGGGAACCGGTGCGGCGGTCTGTCTTCCTGCCGCGGAGTTTATGGATAAAGTGCAGAAAAGGCAGGGATGTGAAGAATATAAGATAAATGAGGGCATAGGGATTGATGCCGGCGATGTAAGGCGGAAAGAATATGTTTTGATTCGGATTGTAGAACCCGTCTACAATTACTTTTATCCCATCGAGTGTGGACCCGCGGAGATAAGGAATAAAAATCGCAAGCGTTGTTATGACACACGTCCACACAATGAATAGGGGTGGAATGATATCGTCGGTTATTTTTCGGAGGCTTGTCGGACGCATCGCTTTGTTGTTTTATGTCGTTGGGAAATGGAATTCCTTAAGCTTTTCATGAATAGGCCCCTGTGATGTCAAAGTGCTTTTAAAGAGCGCAAAAGACAAGATAATTTCTTCATGTGCCGATGGTAAAGAACAGGATTGCAACTTGGGGACAAGCGCCGGCAAGTTTTTGTTTGTACGTATCCGGCCGATGGTAATGTGGGCCTGGAAGTCCCGCTTTTCCTTTTTAAACCCGATGTTGCCCAGCGCGGTTTCCAGAGATCCGGCCAGCCGCGCCAGATTCCCGTCGGTATCGTCCAGGCCTATCCAAACAACGCGCGGGTGACGGAGATCCGGAAAGACACCCGGCTGTGTCAAGGTCGTGTCGAATGGCCGCAGGTCTTGGCACACATCCCCGAGTGTTTCCATCACCGGGGGGATCATTTTTGTTTTGACGTCACCCAGGAATTTTAAAGTTAAATGGATGTTCTCCGGTTTGACCCAGGAAATGTCGCAATCCAGAGGTTTAAGATGTTCCTGAAATCCCCGGATAGTTTCTTTGATCTGATCACTTAACTCGACGGCTATAAAGGCACGAATAGTTTCAGCCATAGTTATATTTATGAGGAAGTTCAACAAGACAGGCATTTTTTAAGCAGGCGAAGGGCTTGCGTTGAGGCCCGACGTTTAATATGGGCCCGGGTTCCCTTGAAACGGCATTGCAGACACAAGGTTTCGGCGGGCCGCCAACGGCGAGCCGCCTTTGGCGAGCCTCGCCTTTGGCGGGCCTCGCCTTTGGCGGGGACGCTCAGCGCGATATAGACCAATCCCGCGGGCTTCGTTGTGGTGGCGCCGGTCGGGCCGGCAATGCCGGTTATTCCAATGCCGAGATCGGTTTTATGGATCTCGCGTATCGAACGCGCCATGGCCGTTGCCGTTTGTCCGCTCACGGCCCCATATTGACGCAGCATCCGCGAAGGGATGTTCAGAAGCCTTTGTTTGGCCCGGTTACTGTACGCGACCACCGAGGCTTCCAGAAATTTGGAGCTTCCGGGAATGTTCGTGAGCCGGTGGGTCAGCAATCCACCAGTGCAGGACTCGGCAATGGCGAGTGTTTTGTGTCTATCCATCAATAACCGGGCGACCGTCTTCTCAAGCGGCATAAAAGCATTATAGGGGGGGACAAAACGCTTGACAAGAAATAACATTTCGAATATAGTACAACCGTTCTTAACGGACAACGAAGCCCGAGAGCGTATCTCGGGTTTTTTGTATAACTAGCAATGATTACAACGGGTTAGAAAGGCTGTTCATGTTCAATACCATCGAAGAAGTCCTGAAAGATCTCCGCGACGGCAAGATGATCATCGTGATGGATGATGAGGGCCGGGAAAATGAGGGGGACATCTTGTGCGCGGCCGAATTCATTACTCCGGAGAAGGTTAACTTTATGGCCAAAGAGGCCAGAGGTCTTATCTGCGTGCCCATGGAAGACGACCGGCTCAGGGAGCTGGAATTGCACCCGATGAAGATCGACCTGAACCACCGGCATCAAAAATGTGACACGGCCTGGACGATCTCGGTGGACGCGGCCAAAGGTATCACAACGGGGATCTCCGCGGCCGACCGCGCGCACACCGTCAAGGTCCTGATCGATCCCAAGTCAAAACCGTCAGATTTTATCACGCCGGGACATTTGTTCCCTTTGCGGGCCCTTAAAGGCGGCGTCCTGGTGCGCGCCGGGCACACCGAGGCTTCGGTTGATCTGACCAAGATGGCGAAGCTGTATCCGGCGGGGGTCATCTGCGAAATCATGAACGAAGACGGGACCATGGCCAGGACGACGGACCTCCTCGAATTCTCCCAAAAACATGGCCTGAAGATCTGCACCATCGACAGCCTCATCGAGTATCGCCGCAAATACGAAAAACTCATCGAGCGTGTCGTGGAAACAAAATTGCCAACTGAATACGGTGAATTCACCATCGTGGCCTATCAGTCAAAGGTCGATGAATTTGTGCATATCGCCCTTGTCATGGGGAAGATAGATGAATCCGTCCCCATCCTCGTGCGCGTCCAGTCGGAATGTCTGACGGGGGACGTTTTCCATTCGATGCGCTGCGACTGCAACGCCCAGCTGGAAACCGCGTTTAAAACGATCGGCAAACAAGGCACGGGGATCATCATTTATATGCGCCAGGAAGGCCGGGGTATCGGCCTCGTTAATAAATTAAAGGCGTATAACCTCCAGGACCAGGGGTTGGATACGGTGGAAGCCAATGAGGCGCTGGGCTTCTTGCCGGATTTGCGCTATTACGGTATCGGGGCCCAAATCCTCGTCGATCTGGGCGTCAAACAGATCCGCCTGTTGACCAATAACCCGCGCAAGATCGTTGGACTGGAAGGGTATGGCCTGTCCGTTACCGAACGGGTTTCTCTCAAGATCCCTCATAATCCGGTCAACAAGGATTACCTGAAGGCCAAAAAGGACAAGTTAGGGCACATACTTTGATTTCCATCCCGCGATTTTAGAATTCGATCTATGGTCATGACATTCGAAGGCAAACCCGGCGGCAAAGGGAAAAGGATCGGCATTGTGGCCGCGAAATTCAACGATTTTGTCACCCGGCGGCTGCTGGACGGATGCCTCAAGGAGCTCCTCAAGCACGGCGTACGCGAGGCGGACATCACCGTCGCGCGGGTGCCGGGTTCCCTGGAAATTCCCCTCGTCGCTTTGCGGTTGGCCAAAAAGAAAAATATCCACGCGGTCATTTGTCTCGGGGCCGTGATCCGTGGCGAGACCTCGCATTTTGATCTGGTGGCTCAAGGCGCCGCCGGCGGCATCGCGCACGCCGCGCTTGCCTCGGGCAAGCCGGTTATCTTCGGGGTCCTCGCCACCGATACCGTCGGACAGGCGAATAAACGTTCCGATGAAAAGAAGGTCAATAAAGGACGGGACGCCGCCATAGATGCCCTGGAGATGATTGATTTAATGGCGCGGATCAAATGAAACTATGCGTAAACGGACACTGGCTCGCGAATATACTTTAAAGATCCTCTATCAGGCCGAGATGACGCGCCGGGATCTCGCCGCGGCCGCCAGTAAATTCTGGGATGAAGAGGACCCCCCTGATGATAATGTCCGGGAATTCACGCAGCGTCTCGTCGACGGTGTCGCGGCGAATCTCGCGGCGATCGACGCCAAAATTTCCCACTACGCCGCCAACTGGCAGATAAAACGCATGGCGGTCATCGACCGCAATATCTTGCGTCTCGGCGTTTATGAGCTGCTGCATACCAGCGATATCCCGCCCAAAGTGACCATCAACGAAGCCGTGGAACTGGCCAAGAAGTACGGCGATCTGGAATCCGGCAAATTCGTTAACGGTATCCTGGACAAGATCCACAAGACCGAAGTCCTCACCAAGACCGCCCCCCATGACGAAGTCGGCTGACCTCCATATCCACACGCATTATTCCGACGGGACCATGTCCCCCCAGGAGGTTGTCGCGGACGCCCTGCATTGTGGTATACAGTGTATCGCCATCACCGACCACGACACCATCGACGGGATCTCTCCGGCTATCGCGGCGGCCGAGGGACAGGACCTGGAGGTCTTGCCCGGCATCGAGCTTTCCTCGGAGATCAACGGTAAAGACGTCCATATGCTGGGGTATCTGTTCAACTGGCAGGACGCCTCACTGCTCGAACAGCTCAAGGAAATGCAGAACGCGCGCGCCGGGCGGATGAAAAAGATGATCCAGAAGCTGGAAGCCCTCGGCATCCAGAACATAAGTTTTGAAGAGATCAGCGGCTCCGCCAGGACCACGGCGCTGGGCCGGCCGCACCTGGCCGCCGCGCTCGTCGAGAAAAAGGTCGTTGGAAACATGAGGGCGGCCTTCGATAAATATCTGGCGGAAGGCGCGCCGGCGTATGTGCCCAAGTTTAAACAAACCCCCCAGGAGGCGATCAAACTTATCAAAGGTTTCGGCGGTATCGCGGTCCTGGCCCATCCGATGCTAAGCAGCGTCGATGAATTGATCCCCGGTCTCGTTGCCGCGGGGTTGGGCGGACTGGAAGCGCATTACCCAAATTGTTCGGTTAACGTCATGCAATTTTATGAAGGACTGGCGCGGAAACATCATCTGGTGGTCACGGGCGGATCGGATGCCCACGGCGAATCCAAAAAACACACCTTTATCGGGAAGGTCAGGATCCCCTACGATCTGGTCGAGAAATTAAAAGAAGCCGCTCAAAAAAATGTCTGATCAATATTTCATGCGGATGGCGTTTGATCTGGCCGCAAAGGGCAAGGGAAGCACGTCGCCGAACCCGATGGTCGGTGCCGTGGTCGTCAAGGGAAACCGACTCATTGCAACCGGTTGGCATAAACGTTGCGGGGCGGACCACGCGGAGATCGTGGCGCTCAAGAAAGCCGGAGGCCGCGCCCGCGGGGCGAAATTGTACGTGACGCTGGAGCCGTGTTTTCATTACGGCCGCACGCCGCCGTGCGTCGATCAAGTTATCGACAGCGGCATCAGGGAAGTGGTCATCGGTATGGTCGACCCTAACCCGCTGACGCGCGGGAAATCCATCGCCAAACTGCGCCGCGCCGGCATCAAAGTAAGGACAGGAATTTTGCGTCCTGACGCCGAGCGGCTCAACGAGATTTTCGTCAAATATATGCGCAGCCAGATGCCTTTTGTCGCGGCCAAATGCGCCCAGACGCTTGACGGCAAGATTGCGACGGTGACCGGAGAGTCCAAGTGGATCACCTCTTCGAAAACCCGCGATTACGCGCGCCGCGTCCGGGATGAATTTGACGCGATCCTGGTGGGGGTCAACACCGTCTTGCGGGACGACCCGCGGCTCAACGGCGTAAGGAAAACAAAGCGTTTGAAGAAAATTATCCTGGATTCCTCGCTCAAAACGCCGCTAACGGCACGCTTGTTTAAAGGGGCTCGACCCGCGGATTGCGTTATCGCCGTGACCCATAAAGCTTCGCCAGCGAAGATCAAACAGTTCCAGAACAAAGGTGCGCGTCTCATCATCTGCCCGGCGAAAGACGGCCGCGTCGACCTCAAATGCCTGTTAAAAGCGCTTGCCAAAGAAGAAATCACAAGTATTCTAATGGAGGGAGGGGCGCGCGTGATCGGCGGCGCGCTCAAGGAAAAGCTGGTCGATAAACTGTATATTTACGTGGCGCCGAAGATCATCGGCGACCAGGACGCGTTAAGTTCGGTGGTCGGGGTCGGTACGGTCAATATCGGCCGGTCAATCCGGCTCAAAAACCTTACCTCACGCAATATCGGTCAGGACATTTTGCTTACAGGCTATGTTTAACGGGATCGTTGAAGAAATCGGCATCGTGGACGCGCTCGAGCGGCGGAAGAATCTGTCGGTTTTGAAGGTGTGCGCCCGCAAAGTTTTACAGGGGACGAAGCCGGGCGACAGCGTCGCCGTTGACGGCGTTTGCCTGACGGTAATCGACAAGAACAAAGATGTCCTCGCCTTCGACATGATGCGCGAGACCTTGGAAAAAACTTCATTGGGACGGCTGCGCCGCGGCGATCAAGTCAATCTGGAGCGGGCGCTCAAAGCCGGCGGGCGCGTGAGCGGGCATTTTGTGACCGGGCACATCGATGGGGTCGGGCGCGTTGAACAAAGGATCACCGAGGTGAATTATGAGGAATTGTCCATCCGTCTGCCCAAGGGATTGGGCAAATACATCGTCCCCAAAGGCTCGGTCGCGCTCGACGGTGTCAGCCTGACCGTGGGCAAGGTCGGGAAAGGGCGTTTTAGCGTTTATCTGATCCCCTTTACGACGCGGGTGACGACGCTGGGCGCGAAAAAAAAAGGCGATTGGGTCAATATCGAGACGGACATTTTGGCGAAATATCTTTTATCCGCTCGCGCGCAACCTCGGCGGATAACCCCGACGAGTATGGCGAAATTATCGAAGAGAATTTTGCCATATCTTACGAGTCGGGGTAACGGTATCAAAGGATAATATGCGTAAGCGTGTCGTGATAACCGGTGTGGGCGTTTTTGCCGGTAACGGCAAAGGCAAAGAGGAATTTTACCAGTCGCTCAAAGACGGCAAGGTCGGCTACGCGCCGGTCACCTTGTTCGACGCGTCCGAGTTCTCGGTCAATATCGGCGCGGAAGTAAAAGATTTTGACGCCAAGAATTATTTCGGGCCGAAAGGACTGCGGCTTTTGGACCGCAGCACCCGGCTCCTGGTGGCCGCCTCGAGGCTGGCCATCGCGGACAGCAAGTTTGTGATCACCAATCGCAATACCGAGAAGGTCGGCGTCTCCGTGGGGACGACGCTGGGAAGCCTCAAGAGCATCGCCGAATT
>DPIG01000047.1 GCA_003522725.1 Candidatus Omnitrophota bacterium | reverse complement strand
GCTTATTCACCGTTAATTCAGGATCAATATTCACATTGAGGCTTTTGGGTTTCTTGGAACGCGCCGGGGCAATGACAACCCATTCTCTCGTTGCTAAATTTTGTCTGACTTCAGACATTGTTTTTCTACTCCTTGCGCTGTGTTGGGGGAAAAATAATTTTTCAACTCTTACAGCGCAGAATCCTCTTAATCCCCATTATTAAGAATGGCGGACGAACGCTCGTTTAAAGCATCCATCCGCTCCTTCTCTTTCATTTACTTTCCTCCATGCTCCTTGCCCTGTTCTTGACCTTCCATGTGACTACCCTCCACATGACTGCCTTCGGCATTGACGGGAATACGATTGTCATTGGCATCGTAAGTATAACGTTCCTTTCCTTCGAGTTTGTGGATTCTCACATCAGCGACACTTAATTTTCCTCCTTTATCTTCGACATCCAAATCCAGGTCCAGCATTTGACCGCTTTCGGTGTCTTTAAAATCCGCGCAAGAATAATAATAGTTTCCGGTCTTTCCTACCCGCTCATGAACCCGGATTAATTCCAGTTTCCGGGTTTTACCTGTTTCGGGATCAACGACATCGAACGTCCCTGTCGCCATGGATTTGTTCATAACATAATCCTTCATGGCTGTCCGGATGGCATCGGCCGATGGCGCGTTGGTGCCGCCATGTTCTTTTGGCGCTGTCCCGCCATGTTCTTTCTTTTCTACGGAAGCCCCTCCGTGTTCGGCTGCGGGAACAACCGTGGCGCTCCACAGCATCAAACTCAAAACCATTATAAAATTAAATATTTTACGCATTGCTTTCCTCCCTGCCCCCTTCAATCGGGGCTTTTATTTTTTCATTTTATATTATTCTTTTCTCCCGGGGATATCGATGATTTTCTTAAAGCTGGCTTACCTCCTTTCGCGTGTTCACATCCTTAAATCGAAACAATGTTTTGACCTGCAAAAATTTCTTCCCATCCACTTCAACATAAGGAAAAAAGAAATAATTTAAAGGCTCTCTGCCGGCGTTCGGTTCCAGGACGATGTCCCGCCCGACGCTAATCTCCAAACGATCGGCCCCGATCGCCCCAAAATAATATTCATATCGGGATTTATTTTTCCATGCCTCGGAGATGTCCACGGGAACCCACCCTGATTGCTCATCGTAAAATTCCGCCCAGCAGTGATAACCGGAAATTTCGCCTTCCTTTTTGCCGTTACTTAAGGGAACCCCCATCACGAACTTTGCCGGAATCCCGCAAGCGCGGGCCAGTGAAATAAATAGCGAATGAAAATCCGTGCAGTTACCCGCTTTTAGCGAGCAAACTCTTTCCGTGTCACCATTGCCCCAGCCCGGGATGGTTTTATCGTAGGAAACATTTTGAAAAACATAATCATAAATCGCGCGCGCCTTGGCCGTTGTCGTTGTCTTTCCCTGAGTGATTGTCTTCGCCATGGTTTTAATTCCCGGGCTTATTGTCACCAGCCGGTCGGCTTGCAGGTATTTACGCGAATCTTCTTCACTTAAAAAGGTCCTTGAGGAAACGCGCCTGTTGGAATACTCAGAACGCTTGACGCGATAGCGCGCATTGAATTTCAGCGATGAATTCCCGGGAGAAGCGATCCTGTAATTGAGAATTTTATTATGATAGGTCTTGTCATAACTAATATTGGCATTCTCCCGCGGTTCAATGTCAACCTTCTGGATCTCCTGATAAGGGGTCTGTGATAAATAAGGGAACCAAATTCTCAATTCTTCTGTATGCTCGGGGATGCCTTCGACAAGGACTTCGTAATCAAAGTCAACGGTTCTGGCCTGGGGAACATCCGCCCAGGCCGCGAATCTTGCCCCTGCCCCTCCCAGAACCGCGATCAAAAGAAATATGTTTCGCGCCGTTGAAACACGCCTTGTCATTTTAAAGCTCCCTGGCAGCTTGATCCCGCGCCGGCGGTGCAACCGAAACAATGGCTGCCGGTCAAAATTTTCCACTGGTCCAAGTCTTTCAAAGTTGCATTGGCAATTGATAGCGGCCGACCGTTGCGTATGCCCATTCCCAGCATCTGATTAAAATCACAGTCGTATAACCTGCCGTCCCAGCCGACACTTAAAGTGTGAAAACACATCAACCCTTCCGCCGTGGCCGGGTTAAAACTGTTGATCAAAAGTTCAACATACGCATCATACTGGTTAAACGCTTTGAGATATTTGGCGTACCGGGTAATCGGCATGTTCGTAATGGTGTACAATTGATCAAAAACAATCCCGAAATCCGCGTACAATTTTTTCTTGTAATCTTCTTCCAGTCTCTTCTGCGAAGGCGGCAAACGCGGACCAACGGGATTGTAAACAAGATTCAGGATAAACTCCTTTTTCTTCCCGTACCCCAAACCATTCAGCCGCTTGAGCGCCTCGACAGACTTACTGAACGTCCCCCGGCCCCTTTGTTTGTCCACATTTTCTTCCTGATAACAAGGCAGCGAGGCAACGACCTCAACCTGATGGCGGGCCAGGAAATCAGGCAAATCCGACATGCCGTCTTCGTAAAAAACAGTCAAATTACACCGATCAATGACGCGAAGATTTCTTGCCTTGGCTTCAATAACCAAATATTTGAAATTGGGATTTAATTCCGGGGCGCCGCCTGTAATATCTAACGTTCCCGCATCGGATACATCCAGAAAACGGACAACCGCTTCCGCGGTTTCCCGGCTCATGTTTTCTTTCGTCTTAGTCGGCCCCGCCTCGGCATGACAATGAACGCAGGTGAGATTGCATAATTTCCCAACGTTGACTTGCAGAATCTCAATTTTCCGTTTCCTTAAATCAATACTGTGTTCTGCTAATTTTTGTTTAAAACGATCCATTGTCTAACGACCTCCTTGAGGCCGGTGTTTATCCATACACCGGCCGAAACTCCTGAGGCAGAAGCCTCAGGAGCCTATCATCCTTAATCCCCAATAAAATCCCGCTGACAACAAAGCGGCGATAGGTAATGTCAAAACCCACGCGGAAACAATGCCTCCGATGATTTTCCAATTAGCTTTTCCATTCACCAATCCAATGCCAAACAATGAGCCGCAGGAAACATGCGTTGTTGAAACCGGCACGCCCATCTTCGAAGCAAAGATAACTAAAATTGCCGTGATCAAATTGGCCGTAAATCCCTGCCCATGATTCATCGCTGTGATCCGATGCGACATGGTTTCCGCCACTTTTTTCGCGCTTAAAATCCCGCCCAAAGCCATAACAATGGCAACCAGACCGATGTTAAGTTTCAATCCCAGCGCTCCGGTGGTCACGGCAAGCGCGACAATCTTGGGCGTGTCATTTAACCCCCGGGCAAAGCTCACCGCCCCGGCGCTTGCAAAGTGCAAAGTATCTAAAATCTGTTGGGCATCAATACCCATAACTCGTCCCTCATATCGATCTAAGGCTCTCGCCTGACACTCAACTTTCTCATCAACGAAAATTTCCATAGACTTGAGCTCAGCAACTGAAAACATTTGTCCATTAACCAAATTAACGTTAGCAACCGGAATGACCTTCTCTCCCATACAAACGCAGGTACTTCGCCCGACACCCAACTTCTGGCGACTAAAACGAAAGACCATATAAACCACGAATGTGAATACAACCGCAATGAAAGGAATGGATAATAAAGGAATAAAAAAATTCTTACCTAAAGTGGAGAAACCCAAGTCTGCGCCGATAGCAACCAATCCGGCACCGACCAAAGCCCCCGTTAAGCTGTGTGTTGTTGATATCGGGATTCCCGTCAACGTAGCCAACAAAACCGTCGCGCTGGCTCCGAGTGCGACTGCCAATAAGAATTCGGGGGTTGCAATTAGAGCGTCCGGCACAAGACCTTTACCGCTAAATGTTTTTACCAAATTCGTTGCGAAAAAAAATGCTGTAACCGATCCCGCCAATGTGGTAATAGTTGCCCATCCTAATGCTTTTCGATAATCCGTTGTCCCACTGCCAAAGAGTGTCGCCACACCTTTGAAATTATCGTTAGCGCCATTGGTGTAAGCGACGAACAATGTTGCTAAGATAATGAAAATCGTCCATTCCATTAACAGCACCCTCCTTTGCCTGTTGAGTTGGTTTCACTGGGCGCAGGCCCGCAAGGAAACAAACCAAAATGTCTGGATGTGTCGCCAACGATTTTGAAATGTTTTCCAAAACGCGTATTGCTGATCATCGAAGCCGTATTGCCGCAAACCAAGAGAGGCTTCCCGGTCACAAAAGTATGATGGTCATCTAAAATAAAGGCGTTCGGACACCCATCAATCGTGCCTTGATAATAAGCCACCTGCCCAAAATCTTCGCAACGGTCTTCCAGATCGCCCAGTTTAAAAGCGCGGATTGTCATGGAATAAAATTCCACCGGCCCGGCTTTCTTGGCAAGGACCGGATCATCAATATTGATCTTTCTTTTCTGAATAATCCTGTGATCCGGGCAACCCAAATCAGCCAAAATCCTTCTGAAATCTTCGACATAGAGCGCCCCGCCCAGGCATTCTCCATAGGCCAACGGATCATCATGGAATTCTTGAGGAACACGGGCGTTAGTGAACACGTCCGCAAAATAAAGCTCTCCTCCCGGCTTTAACACTCTAAAAATTTCCTTAAACACCTGCGGCTTATCCGGCGAAAGATTGATCACACAGTTGGAGATGACGACATCCACACTGTTATCCTTGATCCCCGCTTCTTTAAGGTCTTCGATGTATCCTTGCTTAAAATCGACGTTAGCTTTGGTATGCCCAAATTTCTTCATTTGAACATCTTGATATTTACGCGCAATCGCCAGCTGTTCTTCTGTCATATCGATCCCGATGGACATTCCCTTTTCCCCGATCAATTTGGAAATGACATAGACATCCCGCCCCGTGCCGCATCCCAAATCCAGAACTGTACAGTCTTTCAAGAGTTTCGGGATCGGAGAACCGCACCCATAAAATTTATCCAATATTTCCGGTTCGATATTCTTAATGATAGATTTTATTTCATCCGGCAATCTGTCCGTCATACAGCAGGCGCTTGTTTTAAGATCTTCATTGCTTTTGAGTACCCTGCCATAATAATTCTTAACATCCATTTTTTTCTGATTGAGTAGGACCAGATTCATGCTCGATCTCCTCCGATGTTTTCTAAAATGAAAATATTTGTTGTCCCGATGTTTTCTAAAATCTTAATTGAAATCGGGATGCCGACTACCATAAATAAATCTTGTAAACGTCGGTAAAATCGGAGTCCCGACCACATTAAAAATCATTTAGAAAGCGTCGGGACTATCTTAATTTCGTCTAAGTCCTGCAATTGACTTAACGTCTGATAACTTAAACGCAGATTATTGATTGTTTTATATGTCTGAGGCAAAACATCACTTGTACTCCAAGCGATCCCTTCAAACAACTTAGGTTGAAAACTAGCTGAACCAATCAAATAATATCCGCCATCCTCAGCCGGGCCGATGACAACGTCTTTTGCCGCGAGCGCCTCAAATCCCTGCCGGAGCGTCCCCGTCGTCAGCCCCAGAGTGTCGCTCCCCAAAGCCATGACCCTCCGGGCTCCTTTTTGGAACGCTTCGCGAAACGCCTCCGCGAGTCTCTCACCCAGACCCCCTTCGCATTGAGGCCGATACCCGCGGGCCCCTGAAAGCCACTTTTCAAAATTCTCCATTCCCCGTGGAGGATCGAACGCGACAATGACATCGCAAACGTTCTTTTCGGACAGCAACCGGATCTCCTGAAAATTCCTTTCGGCCAGTTCTTTATAAAGCCTCGCGGCCTCCCTGTCTCCAACCGTCTTTGCCAGACGGCTTTTGACCTTGCCGGCTTCAGGATATTTAACAAAGTATAAAAGAACGTTCGAATTCATCGCGGCCGGATCAATGCCTTTTTATTGTTCATTCAAACTCCAGTCATAATCCAGCCATTGAATCTTGCCGTTATCGGGTAAATTCTTGTTTTGAGGCATATAGTTCTTGATAAAAGCTATGCTTCCCCCTGCTTTCTCAAAGTCTTCTTTAAACCATTTGAAGATGGGCGAAAGATAAAATGTATTATGATGCGCGTCGTAGTTGAATTTTTTACGATCTTGCATAAATTTCGTTGCCGCATCGTCCAACTGTGAATCCAGCCGATCAAACACATACAGCTCATCACGTAGGACAGGACACCCCAAAGACGCGCAGACAATCACAAAATGAACCCGCGGGTCCGGGAATTCCTTCCTTAATATTTCATTCTCGATATAATTTAGACTGACTTTCTTCCCTAAAATGATGAGGGCCTCTTGATTCCAGACATCGGGGATTTGCTGAATACTGTTGGCGGGATAACGGAGTGCTTGAAGGCCCAAGGACCGTTTTAACGGATAATGGTCCAATACTAATTTTATGGCCTCAATATTGTAAGCGTTGATCCAAAAAGCCTTCTTTTCATCTTGAGGCCATCGGTCGTATTCCTTTTTCTTCACATTCTCCAATTGAGAAACAATGGTATTAAACAAAGCCGGGTTTGCTTGAACTGCCGGGTAATTCACCAATCCATCTTGAAGATAAAGACCCAGGAATTTCTGCCATGAAGAATAATCAGAGGCGAAGGCGGGAAGCAGGGATAAAGAGACGCCATAGATTCCTAAAAATAACGAAGTTATTTTTGTCCTTTTTAATTGCATAACATGTCATGGGATTAAACGATGAGCTTTTCCAGCTCCTCTAAAGGCATATCCGAAACCAGAATACAGGCCGTCCCATCTTCCGGATGAAAACAATAAATGGTGTGGTATCCTTTTTCCGTCTTGACCAAACGCATCCCCAAAGGATTGATCCCTGATTTAGCAGATACTTTGGGTAGAGAGACATCATGCAAATCGGTGTGGAAGGCTGAAATCTTATACCCGTCTTTCTCAAGCAGAAAATAAGCTGATTTCTTATCCTTAAGGTGCACCAGCCTTCCCCCCACAAGATGTACCTTACTTAAGTTGATATGCGGCGGCGTTACGGCAAAATCGGTCTTCCCGCGAAACCATGCCAGGGCCTCTTTGACGTCGCCGGTTTGAAATTCTAAGGGATAAATCCCTCTTAAATATTCCAGGTGATTTTCAACAGCCTCGCTAAAAACGGGAAAAGTATTATCACCATGGGGCCGTAAATTAAAAAAGACTGCCACAACGATAACCAGCAAAGCAAAAGATGGGGCGATCTGCCCGGCAAAGACGTATCTCCAGGAAAATTTTCGCTTACTTTTTTCTAACTGTTCAACCACAGCCTCGTGGAGGGCGAACGGGGCTTTCTCTTTAATAAGGTGAGTCTTTAAGACATGACTGAATTTGCGCTCCTTTTCTATTTCAAAAGAGCACACCGGGCAATTTGATATGTGTTTCTCCATCTCAATCTTGAGATTCTCATCAATCTCCTTGTCAAGAAAGGGGTACAAATATTCTTGAAATCTTTGGCAATCCATTTTTAATACTCCTTTTGGGCCAACCGGACCATCTTTTTTTTCATACATTGTCTGGCCATAAATAAGCGCGACATAACCGTTCCAATGGGACATTTCATGACTTCCGCGATTTCTTTATAAGGAAGTTCTTCAACATAAAACAGCATTAACGTCGTCCTTAATTCCTCCGGCAATTGCCCGAGAGACTGCTGGAGGGTTTCACTGAATAATTCTTCTTCGAACCCGGTAAATCCGGAAAGACTGATAAAATTCTCGGCCTCTTCATAATTGACCTTGAGCGGTTCACGGCTTTTCTTCCGATATCCGTTAATAAAAATATTTCTTACAATAGTGAACATCCACGCTTTAAAATTAGTCCCTTCTACAAATCTGTGATAGGACTTTAACCCTCTTAAAGATGCCTCCTGGACAATATCCTCGGCCTCCTCCCGATTACGCGTCAGGCGGTAGGCAAAGTTATAAAGTGAATCTAAATGCCCCAGCAGGCTCTCCTCAAAAGACTCTTTGGATTCTTCGTTCTTAAATAATCCAAACATAGGAATATCTGGCCAATATGCCCTTCTGTATATGGTAACAATTCTAAGGGTCTATTTATTCAAAAAACTTTCAGGATTTCCTTTTATGAAATTTCCTTCGCCAGGCGGATGATTGTCTTCACTAACTGGTTATAGGCGATGCCGGCCTTGGCCGCGGACTGGGCGACCTCGTCGATCCTGGCGATGCAGGGGTTGGCGTTGGCCTCGATGATATAGACCTTTCCGTCCTGCCCGACGCGGATATCGAAGCGCAGATAACTGCGGATGTCCATGGCGCGGTAGGCGCGCTTGCAGACGTCGATGATCTCCTTCTCAAGGCCGTTGGGAAGTTTCCCCGCGTACACGCTCTTGATGCCCCAGCGCTCGCGGTAGATATCGTCCCACTTCGCTTTATAGGTGGCGATGCGGGCGTCCCCGGGCAGTTCGCCGAAAATCAGTTCGCGCAAAGGGAGGACCTTTAACCGTTTGTTGCCGATCACGGTCACGTAAAATTCCCGGCCGTCGATGTACTCCTCCGCGATCGCGTCCAGGTCCATGTTGTCGTGGATGAAGCGCACGCGCTCAACAAACGCCTCCTCGCTGTCGACGACCGAGGCCTGGGAGATGCCGCGCGAGGCCTCCTCGCAGAGCGGCTTGATGACCGCGGGGAGTTTCATCTTTTTAGGAAGCCAGACTTTGCGGCGGCGGTAAAAGGTGTAAAACCACGGGACTTTCACTTTGTGGAAGGCCAGGATCTTTTTGCTCAACCCCTTGTTGCCGCACACGAACATATTGTCCGCGCTCGCCCCCGTGCAGGGGATGCCCAGCATCTCCAGGAGCGCGGCCATGTTCTTTTCCAGATGCGTCTTGTCGTGAAAGACCTCGACGAGGTTGAAGATAACGTCGGGCCGGTTTTCCGCGACCTCTTCAAAAAGCGGGGTCAGCGTGTCGTACAACCCCAGGATGCTGACCTCGCAGCCGTTGGCCTTGAGCGCCTGGCAGACGTCGTTTTCCGTGTACATGTTCTCGGGGTCGGCGAACTCCTCCTTGTAGTCGTAGCCGCGCGGCTTCTGGTACGGGCTGTTGAACAGCATCAGGACTTTAAGTCTCTTTTTCATCGTCTTGGTATCTTCATTCTTTCATCCGCCTTTTCTGACGGAGGAGCCCCGGAAACGGCCCGTGTAGAGATAATTCATGACCAGGGAAGTAACATAACCGCAAAGATGCGACAGGATGACCGGTTCATCATCCGCCGTGACGATTTTTAATTGACGGCTGCGCGCGAGGATACCCTTTAAAAGGTCGCTGATCATGTACTTCCGTTCCCCGGAATACCGGGCGACGGATTCCAGGATGTCACGACGGTATTTGACAAGCGTGCCCGAGAGGCGAACCGTCTTTTGTCCCTGCGCAACGCTGGAGGCGAAAAGTTTCTTGAGGAACCAGTCATGAAAGTCCGGAAAATCTTCCGCCAGAGAATGCCGCTTTTTCTTGTAATAATTACGCAGCGTCATCCGCAGGATGGAGAGCCGCCAGTATTTACGTTTACTCCCGACCGCCGGCGCCTTGCCGCGGATTTCGCCCATCAACTCGTCGACGTACTCCAGCTTGGCCAGGGCCTTCCAGCCTTTGTAGAGCTCTCTCCAGTTGAGTCCCGGGGTGAGCCACACCGCGAAGGTCTCGACGAAATCCTCGTCCGGGTGGTACTGGGCGTAGTAGCCCTCCAGGTGGCGCACGTAATTTTTGCTGTAGGGGCGGAACTTGTAGGTGTCGGCGTACTCGAGGCTGGAGGGCCCGAAGAGCCGGCGCCATTTGGCGCGTTTGTGGAGATCGTAGGCGTACTCGATCGCGTGGCCGGCCTCGTGGCGCAGGAGTTTCATGCACCACTCTTTCGTGTCCCCTTCGGCCTCGATCATGATCTTTTTTTCCAAGCGGGTCAAAACCGGGTGCGCGAGATAAAACGGGATGCCGACGCACGTTTCGCCTTCGGGGGTCAGCCATTCATCGGCGAGATAACATTCGGGCTTGAAGATGATGCCTTTGTCGTCGAGCTCTTTGTAAAGCTGGGCGATGCACTCCGCAAGCCACGTCCCCTCGATCT
Source organism: Candidatus Omnitrophota bacterium (assembly GCA_003522725.1). Lineage (GTDB taxonomy): Bacteria > Omnitrophota > Gorgyraeia > Zapsychrales > Zapsychraceae > UBA10015. The sequence goes on along the minus strand of DPIG01000047.1, from coordinate 18,653 downwards.
TAAGCGGCAAATCGCAGATGCGCGTTGCGGACAAATCTTCTTCGCTGATATTTTCCAGGTCAATGACCGGCTTCATCGTCCCGGTGTCCCCCGGTTGCTGACAGCCACCTTTTTCATTAATCTTGACACATCGCCGGGACGGATCAATCCCGGCGCGGGATTAAAGACGTTGGCCGTGCCGCAGGCGACGCCCCGGCGCAGCGCCCCGGCCAAAGGTTCTTTTCCGAAGGCCGAGAGAAATCCCGCCAGCAAGGCGTCCCCGCACCCGACCTCGTTAACGGCGCGCACGCGCGGCGGCCTAGCGCACCAGATCTCTCGACCGTCTGAGGCGACGGCGCCTTGCGCGCCCAGAGAAAGAAGGACCACGCGGACGCCGCGGCCGTGAAAATATCTCAAGACTTTTTTGATCCGCGACGGAGAATCGAGACGGCAAGACACAAGCTCCTCAGCTTCCTCACGGTTGGGTTTGACCAAAAACGGCTTGGCCTTCAGGGACGCGGCGAGCGCCGCGCCGCCGGTGTCCACCGCCGCCGGGACACCTTCCTTGCGGGCCAGGTGGATCAATTTCGCGTACCAGTCCGCCGGCGCGCCGACGGCGTTGCGTCCGCACAGGACCACCCAACGGCTGCGCCGCAGCCAGCGCCGGTACTGATCTTCAAACCGCCGAAGTTCCCGCGGCGTCAGCCGCGGTCCCTCCCCGAGAACCCGGCTGGAATGTCCGTGCCGCGGGCCCAACACCGTCACGTTGAGCCGTGTTGACTCCCGGACCTCCACAAATTCCGCCGGAATTCTTTCTTTACGCAAAAGTTTCCGCAAAAACTCCCCTGTTTCACCGCCGGCGGCTCCCACCGCCAGGGCGCGTACGCGCAAGGCCCGCAGCGCGCGCGCCACATTAATCCCTTTCCCCCCGGCGCTCAGGACGCAGTTGGTAGAGCAGCGCATTCGTAACTGCGAATGCCGGGTAGAGCCCGCCTCGCCAAAATCAAAGATTTTGGTGGGCGAGGTCTCGCCCCGCCTTTGGCGGGGCGGACAGCGCATTCGTAATTGACCCGCGGCCGGCGACACCACGGTCACGTCCACGGCCGGGTTGACCGTCACCGTCAGGATGCCCTTGTTCATTCATGAGGTCCGCTAAAATTCAACGGGTCCGGGTGCCAGAAAACAAAATCCAGCCGTTTTTTCAACTTGTCGTTGCGGACGACCTTGCACGGACGGCGCGGCTCACGGACAAATTCCGGAGGCTCCAGCCCCGCCCTCTTCGCCGCCGCGGTGTACAAGGCCTTGCGGGTGGGGTGGCCGTCGCCCACCGCGTTAAAGATCTCCCCGCGGACGTCGTGGCCGATGATCTCGGAGACCACCCGCACGCAATCCTGCTGGTGGATCAGATTAACAGGTCTGTCGCCGCCGGACAAACCCTTTTTCCCCGCCAGAAACCGGCCGATCGGCCGGCCGGGGCCGTAGAGCCCGCCAAAACGCACCACCGTCGTCTTGAATTTGGGATCGCTCAACAAAAGTTGTTCGACTTCCAAAAGCACCCGCGCGCGGGCGTTACCCGCAGGGTGATGGAGCGCGGCCTCTTCCACCGCATTTTCCAGCGTTTCCGGGTACACGGTAGTCGAGCCGGCAAAGATGACAAATTCCACCCTTCCCTGGTGGATGTGTTCAATGACGGAAACGACCTGCTTTTTGTAAAACGCGGGGTCTTCTAACTGGCGCTCAAAAGGGATGTTCAGGAATAACAGGCTGGAATTAAAAAACGCGGAGAGCTCTTCGCCCTTGAGCCGCGGCGCGGCCTCCAACAAAAACGGACGGATGCCGCAATTCTCAATGACCGGAATTTTTTCCGCGGATGTGGTGGAACCAAGGACGGGATACCCCAAGGCAAGGAGATGTTTGGCCAGCGGCAACCCTAACCATCCGCAACCCAAAATACTGATGGCCCGCGCGGGCATTCAAGCTCCCTCTCTGGAAAAAACTTACTCGGCGGCGTCCGTAGTGGCGGCTGTGGCGCCGGCGGCGTTCTTCAATTGCGCCCAGGTGCCGGCACCGACGATGCCATCAACTTTAAGATTATTGTCCCGCTGGAATTGCTTGATCGCTTCGATGGTTTTGCCCCCGATCTTCCCGTCGATATTGCCGGAATAATACCCCGCGCCCTGCAGCGCCGTCTGGACCTCTTGGGGGGCCACCGGCACGCGGATGATCCCGCGGTCGGCTGAAACGGATGATTTGCCGGAGGAAGATGACTTTGTCGAACGACCGGAGCCCATGCTGACCCTCTGGCGCAATTCATCGATCGTTTGTTCCTGCTGGGACACGGTACGTTCCAGCTGGATGACGCGCGCCTGCAAATTCCCGCTCCCGCCCTGCGTGCTCGCGCATCCGGTTAATAATCCCGCCAATGCCGCACCGAAAAGTGATCTGACCGCTAAATGCATTTCCTTCCTCCCGTCATTTTCCTCATTTCCTTTTTTAGAAGGAAATGACGAGGCTCGCCGAAGGCGGCCTTTTAATCTTTTAATATTTTGAAATCTTGACCGACAGAATTTCCGACAAAAAAAAATTCTAAACGCGAATAATCGACTTTAATAGTGTATCACAAAGCCTCCCGCTTCCTATCCCTTCTTTATATTTTTTTGTTTGCCACAGGTTATGGCAAACAACCCTCACGTTTTGTTTCGTTTTATTCATCAAGGGTTTAAAACGAAACCGTGAGGGTATCCCCCTGGACCGTTGAAAAAGAGGGATTTCTTTATCACTGGCTTACACGCATCAGCCGCGTCTCGATTTCAACGGGGATGCCGGGATAGCGTTTATGAAAGGCGTAGATCCCTTCCCCGCGCTCATCAAGGACCGCCGCTTCATAATTAAATCCCGGCTTGATCACGGGAACGCCGCCAAGCTTGACTTTTTCACCGGTCCCGACGACCTGGAGCGTGCCCAGATACACGACCGCGCCGGGCAGGACCTCAAAAGAAATGCTGATGTCCTCCTCGGCCAGGGTCGAACCCACGGGGATGGCGACCGCAGAGATCCGGTAAGACCCGGCAGGCAGTTCAATAAAAAAATACCCGGGCTTGACCATCTTGCCGCCGGCGAATAAGGGATTCTCTTCGGGCTTGCCCTCGATGTCCAGGTAAAAACTGCGCGTATCTTTCCCCTCCCCCTCAATGCGCAGCCTCACGTATGTCGCCTGCAGGACTCCCTGAAAATCCGTTTTGGCAAAAACAACACCCCTGCGGCGGACATATTGCTGCATGTCCTTGTCCCCGACATTCTCGATCCCGCCGGAAGTTTCCTGTTCAGGGAAGATAGCCGTGCCGGGCAATTTAATTTTAGGCCCGTGGGGACGCCGGGCGGGTGCCGTGGCGCACCCTGAAACAAAAAAAATAAAAAGAAAAAAATACACGGCTTTTCGCATCGGAAGATCTTCCGGCATCGCCGGAGGCCATGCCGGGGTCAGGTTTCGTCTTCGCTGTTACCTTGAATTTTTCTTTCACTAAGCAAGATGGTTTCACTCTTTTGGGCGATCTTGACGAAGGCGTATCCGACAACGCAAATGAATATCCCGACCTGGATATGGCGAAAGTCGCTGTTAAGGATGTCTATGACAATAACAACCATCCCCAGAAATATCGTGATCAACCCGCAGAGGTGGCTGTACAGGATCATATCTTCCAGAGATTTTACGTTTTTGAGTTTCATCGCGCGCTAGAATTGATAATTCACGCTGACGGCCACGGCCTGGCTGTCCAGGAACTGGCCTTCCGCGTTGAGCCACATCCGTTGGCCGAAGGGAATATCCATCCCGACGACAAGCCCGGCGCTTTTGTCAGGGTCCGATTGCTTGCGCTTGCGGAAATCCTCTTCCCAGTGGATGTAATCCATCCGTGACCATTTCGCGCCCAGATACGGCGTGAACCATTTCAGGTCATAAGACCCGAGCAGCGAGAACTGCCAGTCATCCAGGACCGCTTTATTTTTCGTATTGCCGATAAAAACTGAATAGGGATGGATGCTGATATGCTGGAACCCGAACACGGCCTTGATCTTTTCCTCATCATACAACCGCGCGCGGAACCCGTATCCGCCGCCCACATAAGCGGGATACTGGACCTTGTTGCCATTGTCAGGGTCCTGTTCAATGTCCCCCGCGCCGCCTTTTAAATCCAGCGACAACCAGTCGGTGATCCCGAAGGACAATAATAAAAAATGCTGGAGACCGCTCATCTCGCCGCGGGCGTCTTCCAGGTCACGGTTGAGGACCGCGTGGGTCTGACCGCCGACGACCAGATGACGTTTCGCCGGTAACCGCGTCCCGTAAGCCGGGGCCGCCGCGCACGGCGCCGCCAGCCAACAACTGATCCCCGACACCCAAACGATTACCAATAAACGCTTCATCACGAATCCACCTTTTCCAAATGCTCGTCTCTCGTCGCTTCACGCCATAAAAGAATATTCCCAGTATAGCCCAAACCCGTAAAGTTTTGAACGATAAAATTACTCTTTTTGCGGCGCGGCCGCCTGCGGTTGTTCGGCCGGGGTCATCATCTTGTCGATCCTGCGTTCAATGATCCGCTCGACAAAGTTGGGGATCCTTTCCTGGATCATGTTCTTGTGCGGTGAAGGCATCCATTGAAAATTCATGGCCTCCTGCCGGCCGGCGAGCTGGAAATCGAAAACAACCATCGGGATATCCTCGCCGAAAATCTTGAGGATCGGACGGAATTTGGCGGATTCGTCCAAAAGTTTCTTGCTGAAGGCCAATGAAAGGTAGCTGGCGACAAGACCGTTTTTGTCGATGGCGAAATCGCCGCTGATGTTGACATTTCCGGAACTTAACAGGATCCCTTTAAATTTCAAGGCGTCCAGGTCCGCCGTGAACCCCGAGGACACCTGCCTGAAATCAACCTGCCGCAAGGACGGCAGGTTAAATGTATCCGCCAGCCACTGAAAAAACGCGAAATTCTTCAACCGGCCGTTGTGCATGTCAAACTGCCCGTCAAGGCTCAGCCGCGGGACGCTGGTCAGATGGACCCGGCCGAAGAGTCTCCCTTCAGCCTTGGCAAAATCAAGAAATAGTTCATCAAGCTGATGGACGTCCACGTCATTTAATACGACCGTCCCGTCGACCTTCGGGACCGGCCGGCCGGTCGTCAACCAAAACCTTCCTGCCAGCCTGCCCCCGTAAAACGGCGACTTGACTTCCAGAAGCCGCAAAGTGCTCTTCAACGCGCTCAACGAAATGACCGCGTTTTCCAAGAATAATTTATGAAGATTCCCGCCGGTTGCGATCGTCGTCTCCCCCCGCTTCAAACGGGCCGACGGACGCGCGTACTGGTCCAGCAAAAACCGTAACCCTTTGAGGGTGCTGTCGATCTTCGTGACGGGAAAATTCGGGTTCTTCGCCTTGTCGAATGAAACGTGGATATCGTTATCGCTGGTAAAAACTTTTCCATCGGAGGCGCCGGCGAGGTGCCACCGGATCTCGTTGAGGTTCTTCATGGCGAAATTCTTCGACCGCGCGGGGTCCAGTCCGATGTCCAGATCTGCCGAAAAAAGATCGTTAAACAGCAACCTCCCTTTGAGCGTCACCGGGACATCGTTAAAATTAAAATTCAGACGCTCCACATCGACCCGCGGGGGAGAAATCCTGGCCAGGCAGTCCATGTCCATGAGATAAAGATCCTTGTCCTGAAAGTGACCGGCGGGAACAGGCTTTTGGGCCTTGCGCAGGTATTCCCGGATGCGGCCGGATTGTTTCACGGGTTTAACGGTCCCGTATTCCTCCTGCGGATATGTATCAAGGAAAGCAAACCCGTTGAGCTGTAATTTTTCCCTGAACAAACTGCCCCAGAGCTTCAAATAAACATTCTTGCGGATGAGCGACAGATGATCAATAAATAATCCCTCTCCGGCCCAAACACCCTGAAAGTCGAATTCCAGCGGCAACCCGGCAGCCTGACGCTGCCCGCCTTTGGCGAGGCTCGCCCAGGGCGGCCAGCCCCGCGAAACTCCGGCGGGATCTTCGCGGGGCTGGCGCGTTTTATGTTTTGGGGCATGAACATACTTGTCTTTGCGCGCCGCGCCCTGGACCCGGATGGTATCTTTTTTCATCCAGAACACGAAGTTCAACTGGACATAATCAGGACTTCCGGCGCCGACGGTAAAGTCCCATAACGTATCCTTGACGGAAAACCGGAAATCGACCCGGGGCAGCCGCAGCAAGAAATCCAGCAACTGTTTACCGTTTCTCTTTAAAAAATCACTGAAATATCCGTGATGGATGTACGGACTGTAGAGCTTGACCTTCTGGACGGTTACGTTCTGACGCAAAATAAATTCCAGGATAGAAAATTCCGCCGTGACGGCGGGAAGTTTTACGACCCGCGCGGGGTCCAGGTCATCGTTGGGTACGAGCACGGCATCCTTGATGACAACGATGTTGGGGAAAACATACGCCATATACCCGACATCAAGCTGGTCGCTGATCAGCGTGTTGGCGGCATTGACGATCCTGGATTTATTTAGACCCAGCAGAATATTGAAAACGATGGAAACAACGAGGACACAAAGGACAAGAATAATAGCGGCCCAGGACAGGAACCTATTGCGAAACGGCGGCAAATAACTCTCCCCCCCTGTAAAATTCCACTTTATCGATGTAAAATACCGCCCGGTAGCTCCGGTAAAACGGCGAAGAGTAGTTATATTCCTTGGTTTCTTTAAAAACCAATCCCACCTGGCGGAGGGTCAGGATCTCTTTCCTGAACCTCTCGATCGATTCGGCCTTGCCTTCCGCTTCGGCGATCTTGTGGAGGTAGGACAATACAAATAATTTGGCCGGAGACTGGGGATACTCCTCAAGAACTTTTTCGAAAGCTTCCTTGGCCAAGGCGTGGGCAGGCAGTTCATAAAAATATTCGCCCTTGGCGAAAAGGACCTGCTCACGGTAGCGGGAGCGGGGATACTCGCGGTCAATCTGGTTGCAATACATGAACACGAAATCGACACGGCCGGCGCGGGCCGCCTGCAGCGCCTTGGCGTAAAGCGCGTCCACTTCGCCGGCGTATCCGGAGGCGGGAACAAACAAGAGCCAACCCGTCAAAATGATCCACACCCTCATGCGCATCAAAAAAACCTCCTACCTGGGATATTAACATGTTCTGTTGTTCTGTCAATCTTCGTTTGGGACAATAAATGTCCTTTTCTTGACTTGCTAATCCCTTAAGGAATATGGTATAGTTTAGCCATGCGAAAAGATTGGTCAAGACTTCTTCAGGCAAGCGTTATCAGCGCGGCCGTTATGTGCGGCGCGTATCCCGTCTTCGCCGAAGAAGAAACGCGGGAAGACCCCAAACAGCAGATCTACGCTTCCCAGATGGCAAAGTACCCGGCCTTGAGCAAGGAATTCAGCGAGGAAATTGAGGCCAACGCGCATCCCCGCCCCACTCCTTCCGAAGGCGAGGATCTTTTCCTCTGGCAACTGGAAGATTATCCAACGCTCAACACCGAATTCACGGACACGTTTTCTCAAAACGTCTCAACCCGGGAAGTCCCCGCGACGCCTGAAGAAATCTATCTCTGGCAACTGGAAGGATACAAAGAGCTGGATAAGGAATTCTACAGCGAACACCGCAGGGAATTTTAGAAAACGCTTGCTCCGTCGTCCGTATATCGTATATCGTATCCCGTATCTCGCGCTACTGTCACCCACCACCTATCAACTATAACCAGATCTACTTCTCTTTCGGTACTGTTTCCCGCATGCTCGGCCGCTTCGAGAATTCTTCATACCAGCGCGCCAGCCGCGGATAATCCGTTGATTGCCACAGTTGCGGCATACGGAAATTCAGATATCCGATGGCGCCGGCCAAGCCGATCGAAGCGATGCTCAATTCTTTAAGCCGGGCGGTTTGCGTTTCGAAATACGCGAAACAGCGCTTCACCGTCACCTCATTGGCGGCGATGAACGCCGCGTTGAAATCGTTGGGATGCCGCACTTTTTCCATGAACATGGCCACGGTCACGTCCATCAACCCGTCGGCGGCAGCGGCGAGTGTCAAGACGGCAAAACGCTTGTCCGGGTCCTTCGGGATCAACGCCGGTTTGGGTTGGATGCTATCCAGGTATTCGCAGATAACGGGGCTGTCAAAAACAGTTTGCCCGCTATCCAGAATAAGCGTGGGGATTTTGCCCAGCGGATTCGCTTTCACCAGCCCCGGGGATTTGTTGACGAGATCCTCGCTCACCAATCCCAATTCAATGCCCTTCTCAATGGCCACAACGCGCACCTTGCGCGCGTAGGGCGAGCGCGGTGTATACAATAACTTCATTGCCTTGCCCCTTTCTTCGTCGCTCCAGCTTCCCACTTCTTACTTCTTGTTTCTTACCTCTATCCCCTGCCACTCACGGCCTTCCGCCGACCGTATGCTTCTTCTTGTCGTCCTTAACCAGCTTCGCGCTGTTGATCGTTTCCTTATCAAGGGTGTTTTTGTGGCGGTATTCTTCCTTGAGGGTGTTGCTGGACCAGATGATCACAAAAAGAACGGTCACCACGGTCAGTCCAAAAAGAAATTCGATCATCGTTGTGTCCTTGCCCCGATTACGACATCTTCATCGGATTCAAAGTTGATTGCAGGGTTTAATATCTCGCCGATCACAAAATCCAGCGCCTTGAGGAAAATCTCGTCGACCCGGCGCCGGCCGCCGTTGGCGAGCCTCGCCGGAGGCGGGCCGGCCTCATCGGAAGTGTCCATGAATTTGTCGAATTTGAGCGTCCTTAAATTATACAGCACCGCGTTGACCGGCTTGCCCGGGAACGTCCGCTCCAGATAATGAAGATACAACGGCAACTGGAACGACCGGATGTTTTCAGCGATGGATTCACGTGTCAATGTCATCGCGGCCATGGACGCGGCGTTTTTGGGCATCTGGTCAATGGCGCCGGTTTTGTAGTCGACAATCATATACGTGCCGTCGTTGAGCCGGTCCACGCGGTCAACCACGTACGTAAACCGGATATCCCCGCACGGCAGCCGCAACAGGTCTTCAAACCGGCTTTCCAGATGCAGAATTTCCTCGACCTGCCGGTCGGCGCCGGAGGCCTCATTGTCCAAAAAACGCTCCATGCGCTCGGCGATGATCGCCTTGAGCAGAAAAGCGTCGGACCGCATGGACCGCGCCAGCGTCGCCTCAAATTTGTCCTCGAATATTTTAGCAAAACGGTCGCGGAACGCACTGTTTATTACGGGCTTTTTGTTTAAAAGCGGCCGGAAGGCGTCTTCGAGCAGCTCATGCAAAAACGTCCCCACCTGCCGCGCCTCGGGCTCATCCAAGAGGTCCTCGGTTTCCTTGAGGCCCAGAACATAATTGTAATAAAATTCGACCGGATTGCGCAGATACATATTCACGCTCGAGGCCGAATAACGCATACTTCGCAGGCGCTCGATCATCGCCGGAGTTTTGGGAATGCTCGTTTTGCGTTGAGTGACTTTGAGCGCGAACCGGGCCTGGACAGGCGCCGCCACATCGATGGTCTTGCGGCGTTTCTGCTCCTCCCAGATCAGGTCCTCGACGAACCGGCTTTTTTCCCTGTCCCTGCTTTCCCGGTAAACCAGATGCACGTCTTTGGCGGAAGATAAAAGCCGCATGAACTGATAGCGCTGGATCTCCTCCTCCAGTTCCAGCCGGTCCAAATCCAGGCTGATCATCACCTCGCGCGGGATCAGCGGCTCATAAATGTTCAATTTAGGGAGCACCCCTTCGTTGACGTCGAGCACGATCACGTTCTCAAAATTCAGCGAACGCGTTTCAAAAAGCCCCAGGATCTGCAGGCCCTTCAACGGCGAGCCGTGGAAAGCCACCAGTTCGCGGCTGATCTTGGCGTCGAAAATCTTGAACATCTCTTCCTGTTCAAAGGTTTCTTCACGGAAACTGGCCGTTGAGAATTCGTCCTTGACCTCATACATCCGCTGGGCGATATTGAGGTTCAACGGATATTTCTTCATAAAACTTTTTTCCAGAAGTACATCCAGGAATCCGCCAAGGCACGCGGCGAATTCCTGAAAATTGCTTAAGCACTCCCAGTCCGAGAATAAAATTCCGTGAATTCCTTCAAGTGTCTGCCGCAATTCCTCGCGGCTGGTTTTAATATCAAGACCTCCCGCCGTTTCCAGCGTCAACTGGTAAAGATCATCCAGTTTGGCGATCTCTTCAGGTTTGATGAACAAACTGCCTGATAAAGATGTCCGCACCTTGCCGGTCAAGATCTCTTCGATCTTGTGGATCAAAACGCGCGTGGCGGCCGCGGGGACGTTCCCGGACAACTCCAAATTCTTCACGAACGGATGCCGCAGGGTTTTGAGGTAATCCCGCGCGTAATAACAGCCACTCTTCCTGGACAACTGCGCCTGAAACACAAACGAACATAACGAATACAGGCTGCTGCGCCGCAAGGGATACCCCATCGAGATGTTAAATTCCTCGACCAGACCCGTTATTTCGGACAAAAGCGGCACGAGGCTGTCGGCATCGGGCAGGACGATGACCGTTTTTGCGGGATATTTGACCTTCTTTAATATCTCCCTCGCCGCCGCGACCTGGGAATGGACGTCAAAAGTTTTATAAAGATCAAGTTTGAAATCCGGCACAGGAATCGTTTCACCTTCATGGATCGAACACGCGAATCGCGACGCGATGCGCCCGAGGACCGGCCACTTGCGCTCATCCCCCTGGAAGATCAACGTCGCCTGGCCGCGCTCATACAGGGACTGGACAATTTTCTCTTCGGAACGGTTGAAATAGAAAAAGTTGCAGAACAAAAACTGATCGAATTCCTCGAAACGGATCTCCCCGATCAACCGGCCGGCGCGCCAGTACTGGAACCCGCGCGGATAGACTTTTCGCTCACGGATATGTTCGTGATAGGCCTCGCGCAAGACGATGACATGTTTCAAAAGCCGGTTGATGTCCGCCGGGACGTCGTAGCCGATGGCCGCGTTGGCCTGGATGTTCGCGAGCCGCTGGTCCTGCACGTCCTCGAGATCGAGCTGTTCGATAAATTGAAGGATCTCGCGCGTCCAGGGCAAGAATTGGGCGAAGGTGGCGCGCCCCTTTAAAACCTCCGGCGCGTGTTCCCGGGCCAACTGATAAATGAGGTAACATTGGTCCAGGTCCTGTCCCGACGCAAAAAGTTCCTTCTTTTGCACGGTATAGCTCACAAATTCATCGATGGTGAAAAACCGCGGCGGGTAAAAGCTTTTGCGGACGCGTTTGGCAAGTTCGCGGTTGAGGAACAGCGCCGGCCTGCGGCCGCCAAAGACAACGGCCAGACGGCTTAGATCATCGCCCTTTTTGAGATAGTTCTCCTCGATATGATCAGCCAGGCGGTCGAGGAATGGTTCGCAGAAAGAATAGGTGATAATCTTATTCATAACATTCTTCCGTAGGGGCGCCTCTTGTAGGCGCCCGTCATAAAAAACGACCGAGCGGGCAGACACAAGGCCTGCCTCTACACGACCTCCTCTACCTCCATCTCATCCAAATATACCAACCACCCTTTAACCATCTTCCCCGGATACATCGTCGCGACGATCTTCATATAATCCCGCACCTGTTCGATATACTGATCCTCACCCTCACGGGACGATTTGAAATCGACAATACGGACTTCCTTCTCGCCGATGATCAGCCGGTCAAGGCGCTTGAGGTGCCCCTGGGTGTTGACGATCTCTTTTTCGGTCAGGACCCGCGCCGTCCCGCAATGGAAAAATGACTTTGCCCTCGTGAATTTGAATAATTTCTCCAGGATGGCGATATATTCCGCCCAATCCGTCACATAAGGAAAATGATTTTGCGCTTGCCGTCGCGCGCGCTCCAGACTTTCTTTCGGATCGGCGCTATCCAGATTCCCGATGAACGAAAACATGAAATGGATAATCTCCCCGCGCAGACGCTGGACGCGGTTGTGCGCGGTCCCGGCTTCCCCTGCGGGGAGAAATTCGTCCTTGAGATAATGGATCCAATCGTGGTATCGCGAAGCGGGCAATTCCATAACAGATGTTTCTTCCTCAACGAGGCGTGTGGCTTTCCCCGGCGCGCCGGTTTCCCGGCTATTCTCGGGGATCAAAAGTTGGACAAGGTTAAAACTGTTGCCAACCTTCCGCGGGAGAAACGCGTAAAGCTCATCTTGCGCGCGCGTCAGGGCCACGTAAATGTTATTCAGCTCCGTCAAAAACGCTTTTTTGTATTCCTGCGCGTAAATCTGGTACAGATCGTCGGAAAAGTTGTAATATTTGCTTTTCAGCCGCAGGAGTGCCAGCGTCGAATCCTCCTGACGCAAGACATACGAGGGCGTATAATCATCGCCGGTCGTGCCGACCTGGACATCCATCCCCAGATACGGCAGGATAACGACCGGAAATTCCAGCCCCTTGGCCTTGTGGACGGTCAGGATCTGCACCGCGTCGCTTTTGGCCGCGCGCACGTACAGGTCCTCCCCCGCGAGGTTCTCAAAATATTCCAAAAACGACGTGATGTCGGAATGCTCCTCCTCCTGCTTTTTGATCAATTCCAGAAGGTGCATGAGGAACCCCTGGTCGTCGGGGAAATGTTCCAGAAGCCCGAAGCGGTTATAGATGCTGACGACCAGCTCGTACAACGGATACAGCCCGACGTTACTGAAAAATTCATCAAAATATTCCCGCCAAACGTTCTTGAAACGCCCGCGGAATTCCATGTACGCGTAAAGGTCTTTTTGACGGTCGAGCCGCTCGCGCAGATGAAAAACGAATTCATGGGCGGCTTCACGGGAAATACCGGTCGCTTTCGGCAGAACATCCCCGAGGACAAACGCGCTGAAGGCCAGATTGTCGATGGGTGAATCCAGGAACCTCAAAAACGCGATTATTTCCTGGACGACGCGGTTTTGGGTGATGTCGCTGGTCCGCTCGGAGGAAACCGGAATACCGTCTTCGAGCAGCCAGCGGGTCATCTGCCCGACCTGGACGTTGTTACGGGTAAGAACCGCGATATCCCCGTACGCGACACGGTTACGCAGCTCGCGGATAAGGCCGGTCACTTTGGAACGGATAATCCCGTCCCGTTCATCTTTCTGTTCAACAGCTATGGCCTCGACGCGCACGTAGCCGCCGTCTTTGCCGGGGCGAACGCTTTGCCGCGAACTTTGGAACAAATGCCCCAGGGTGGCGTGGTCATCCGGGCCAAACTCAACGGTATTGGATTTCTTCTTGCCGCGTTCGAATTCTTCTTTTCGCAGGACAAAACTTTTCAGGTTCTCCGGCGAAAATATCGTATTGTTAAAATCCACGATTGTCCTTCGGCTGCGCCAGTTTTGGGTCAAATATTCCACCTTCACGGGAAAGGCCGTGAACCGGCCAGAAATATCGTCGAAGAGCCCCGCTTCCCCGCCGCGGAACCCATAAATGGCCTGCTTGCGGTCGCCCACGTAGAAAAGCGACCCGCCCGTGGACAAAGCTTCTTCCGCCATCTTCTCGAGGTTGTACCATTGCAGGCGGCTGGTATCCTGGAACTCGTCGATTAAATAATGCCGGAACCGGCTCGCCAGCCGGTAATAGAGCTCGGCGACCGTCACGTGGTCTTCATCAAAAAGCCGGCCGGCCTTTTTATTGAGCTCCTCGAGAAAAAGGACGTCGTCCTTGGCGGCCAACCCTCCGAGGGCGGAGCGCACGATGTCAAATACCCGGATGTACGGGTTAAACAGACAATACGCCTCTTCTTCGCAGATCTCTCTTAGATTTTGATGGATCTTCGACCACAGCCGGCCAACCGGCGCGGGAATCACCGCGTCTTTGCGCGCTGGCAATTCTTCGCGCGCGAAATACGTGGACACGGCGTCGATGTCAAACAGCTGGGCATTGTTTTCCTCCCGAAGGGAGCCTATTGGCAGAAAGTCATCCAGACTTTTGATGAACCGCCGGTCGGTATCTTCCGGAACACATTCACGCAGGGCCTTCATGTCCTTGAGGACCGCCCTTTTTTTGAGGAGAATATCTTCCGGCGTGAACGGCCCCTCCCGCAGAGTGCCGCCGTAGGTGTTGCTCTGCAGGAAAAGCGCGTAGAGGATCGCGGCCATGTCCCTTTTGGGAAACCACCCTGAACGGTTCTCAAGGTACAAATAATTGTGCAGAAAATATTCGAAGACCTGGCGGATGTCCTTGTCGCGCGAGGCACGGTCGATGGTCTGGTCCAGCGCGTATTCCAGATATTCCCTGGCGTTGGTCTTGATCTTGAAATGCGCGGTCAGGCCGACCTTGAACGCGCACCCCGAAAGAAGCGCGTTGATGAATTTGTCAATGGTCTGTACCTGGAAGAAATTATAATGGCGGATAATGGCATCCATCATCGCGAAGGCCTTGGGCGCCGCCTCATCGAGGCTGATCCCCAACGGCAAGAGGATCTCCTCTTGTTCAGGCCTGGAAAGTTTTTTGAGGGCGATCGCTTTCAGGAATTCCAGGATGCGCTCCTTCATCTCCATCGCGGCTTTGTTGGTGAAGGTGATGGCGAGGATGGCGCGCGTGGCTGTCTCAGCGGCGGGGTCTGAAGCGCTTAAAAGCAACTGGATGTAGCGTTTGGCCAGGGCGTAGGTCTTGCCCGACCCGGCCGAGGCCTCGACGATACGGATTTCGGGGAACTGGAACGTTTCTTTTTTTTGATTACCGGCTGTGCTCGCTGGCAGGCTCGTCATAATTAAGAAAATACGCTTTTGCTGATTGGAAGGCATTATATATCATTTTACAACATATAATCCAAGGTTTTTCTTGTCGCGGCGGCCTTCTGTCATTATAATAATTTTTAATGATCAAAAAAATTATAACTAAACATCCTCTCCGGGCATCCGGGAAAGATGACCTGCAATACTGGCTAGGCAGGCCTCCCGCGGAACGCGTGGCTGCCGTGGATTACCTAAGAAAACAACATTATGGAAGTTCAACCAGACTTCAAAGAACTGCTCGCGTTATTCAACGCGCACAAGGTTGATTACCTCATCGTGGGTGGTTATGCCTTGGCGTTCCATGGCGCCCCCCGCGCCACGGGCGATATCGACATCCTCGTCAAATCCGATCCCCGGAACGCCAAACGTGTCATGGCCGCTTTGCGTGAATTTGGATTCCAATCGATGAACTTGTCCCAGGGGGATTTTGAAAATCCGGGAAAAGTCGTTCAGCTCGGGGTTCCCCCTGTCCGGGTCGATATCATCACGTCTCTAAGCGGTGTCTCATGGAAAGATGCCTGCGCGGGAAAAATCAAAGGACATTACGGGGATGTCCCTGTCCATTATATCGGCCGTCAGCAATTCCTTTCCAACAAGAGAGCCGCGGGAAGGAAAAAAGACCTGGCCGATCTGGAAGCGCTGGGGGAAGAATAAAATATCAGCATGAAATCAAAACTCTCTCAAATTCAGCGGGATGATATTATAAAGCTTTGTAAGCGGATGAAACCCGCCGAACGGCTTGTTGCCTTCTTTAACCATTCGCGGTTGATGATGCAAATTTACCAGGCTGGAGTTGATTTTCGTCATCATTCCCCAAACGCCCCCGGCCCCAAAGGTCCTCAAAAAAGTCATGAGAGCTGACGGTCCAGGCCAATCTTCTCTGCTGTTGCTGGATGTCGTTGATATCTTAAACGAATCACACATTTCATACGCCGTGATAGGCGCGCTGGCCGCCTCCTTTTACGGCACGATACGGGCCAGCCTGGATGCCGACGCCCTCGTCTTTTTTAAAAAAACTGAAAAAGGAAGTCAAAATTTGCTCAATGAGCTTGCGCGAGCCGGCTTCCTGGCCACGCAAAAGCAAGGAGATGCCGATGATCCCGTTGTTGGTGTCATCAATATTCAGGACAATTACAATAATCGGGTCGATCTCCTGCTGGGCATCCGGCGGATGCCTGAAGATATCTTTTCGAGAACGATCAATTCACCGTTTTTGGGTTCACAAGTTCGGATCGTGGGGCTTGAGGACTTTATTGCTATGAAAATTTTTGCTGGAGGCCCGCAGGATACCGAGGATGTGAAGAATGTGCTGGAGGTATCCTCCGGGAAAATCGATGTAACCTTGCTTAAGAAACTTGCCTTAAACTACAGAAAAGTCGAGCTCAAAAAATTAGAAACCCTCATGAAGGGCGTTTAGTTTACTCCTCCATTTTACTGCACCATTATCGTATTCCCCGCCCGGGCGTTGTTGGTCTCGTTGTTCTCCTTGGTCAAATTCTGGTAGTCCGCTACGGCGCCCACGTAGTAGGTTCCGGCCGGAACCGATGTCGGCATGGTTGTGTTAATACTGGCGGTAGCGGTAAGTCCCGGGCTAAGGGTCGTAAAGTAAACCCTCCCAATATAGATATCCGATGTCGTTATCGTCGCGTCGCTGGAAAGATAGAATCCGACATAAAATGTTGTCGGATTGCTGACACCCTGATTGGTCAGACTGCCGCCAAGGTTCACTGCCGTTGTCCCGCGCACCGCGCTGGAAGGACCGCTGACAGAATTCATCACGAGATCCACCCCGCTCGTGACGGTCATGATGTTGCCGGTCAAGGCGTTGTTGCCCTCGTTTGTCTCCTGGACGCGGTAATCACGGTCCGCGATAGCTCCCAGATAAAAGGTGCCGGGATAAATTGAGGTAGAAAGCGTTATCGTCCGGTTTTTCGTGAGGGTGGCCCCTCCGGCCAAACTTGTAATCCACTCGCCGGCAATAAGGTTGTCCGAAGATGTGATGTTGGCATCCGTCGAAAAATAGATGCCAACATAAAATTTGTTCGCGCTGGATTCCCCTTGATTGGTAACGGAATAAGATACTGTGAAACTTTTGCCGGTTGTCGTTGCCGAAGGCCCGCTGACGGCGTTCATGAAAAGATCCAGCAGGGCAATCTGAACGGGGGAAGTAGTACATCTGCTGTTATTCGTCTCGGCGGACTCCTGAACTGTGCCGCCGCTGTCCGCCCTGGCGCAGACATAATAACTGCCCAAAGGCGTTGTTGCCGGGACAGTCAAGCTCGTTGAAGCGCTGCTATTCGCTCCTGCCGCAAGGCTGGTGACAGAACGGGTCGCGGTGAGGACGATATCGTCCGTCCCGCCATAGGTTGTGTCCTTAGAAAGTGAAAACGCGACCGTAAAACCAGCCGCGGAAGCCAGCCCCTGATTCTTGACGGTGTTGGAAAGGGTGAATTTATTCCCCGGGATGACCACGCTGGCGGCCGTGGAAATAGTATACGTCACCAGATCAGGCGCGGGGACATCCGCGACCGTGATGGTGATCGTTTCACCGGTGGAGAGTGCCCCGTCTGAAACCCGGAAGGTGACATTGCGACTTCCAGCCTGGTCATACCCGGGGGTCCACCTGAATGTACCATTTGCGGTCTCAAACAGACCCACCACATACGGAGCGGGCAAACTATTAATCCCGCCCTGGACATCCGCGATGTCGATTATGCCGTCGGGATAGATATCGGCACGACGCTCTTCATCCGTGTCCACAACCTGCCCATAGAGTGCCAGGATACGGTCGACATCGGTCCAGTCAATAAAGCCGTCGGCGTTGACATCCGGCAGAGATCCAAGCTTCCAGATTAAAGGATCCCCGTCAGGATCGGAGGCCTGAACCGTAAAGCTCAAAAGCTGGCTTTCGTTGACTGTCTGATTGCCGACGGGATTTAATAACGGCGTTTGATTGACATTCACGACACTGATGGCAACCGTTTCGGCGGCAGTCAGCGTCCCATCCGAAACTGTAAACGTCACAGCATAATTACCCCCCTGGCTGTAATCGGGCGTCCAGTTGAATGTTCCGGTTGATACCTGAAAAACCCTGTAAGCAAACGGGACACTTTTTGTCCCGCCTCGAACATCCGCAATGGTGATTGTGCCATCTGCGTCAAGATCGGCAAGCCGCTCCTCATCGGTGTCAACGGTCTGCCCAAAGAGGGCCGTAATACGTTCCACATCCGCCCGGTCAATAAAGCCGTCCCCGTTAACATCCGGCAGTGAGCCGAGTTTCCAGCCCAAGGAATCCCCGTCAGGATCAGAAGCTTGAACCGTAAAGCTCAAAAGCTGGCCTTCATTGACGGACTTGTTACCGATCGCGGCCAACACCGGCGGCTGGTTCACATTAAGCACAATAATTGTGATCGTCTCAACGTCGGTAAGCACACCGTCGCTGACTATAAAAAGGACGTCATAGGCGCCTGCTTGTGCGGAATCAGGCGTCCATGCAAAGATCTGCCCGTTGAAAGTCGCTCCGGTTGGCAAGCCGGCGGCAGTATAGGTCAAAACATCTCCCGTCGGATCGGTTGCCGCAACGGTAAATGTAAGTGTCTCCCCTTCATTAATCGTCTTATTGCCGACAGGCGCGAGTTCCGGAGGACGGCAATCCGGCCCGCAAGTCGTTTCATTCTCTCCATCTATGACTGAACAGACCCCGTCTCCACACCTCATGGACGGACAATCCCGCTCACATTTCATATATCCTTCATCCGGCGTACAGATTCCGTCCCCGCACGTGATGGTGCAGTCCGGCTGGCAGTTCTGCCCATCCTCATAATCCATCGCCGAGCAGAACCCGTCCCCGCATCTCATCGACGGACAATCCATTTCACATTTCATATACCCTTCATCC
>DPIG01000078.1 GCA_003522725.1 Candidatus Omnitrophota bacterium | reverse complement strand
GGAAACTCTCCACCCTGCGGAGTTTTTTCAAGTTTCTTCACCGGGAAGGCCACATCAAAAATAATCCGGCCACCCTTTTGATGTCCCCCAAGCGTGAAAAACTTTTGCCAAAATTCTTGACGGAAGAAGAGGCCGCGCAATTCATTGAAATGCCGGTCGGTGACAAGACCGCGAGTAAACGTGACCGCGCGATTTTAGAAACGCTTTACAGCACAGGGATCCGCGTGAGCGAGCTGGTGGGTCTTAGTACGGAGCAAGTGGATTTGATCAGCAATATCGTTAAAGTGGCAGGTAAGGGCAAGAAGGAACGCCTGGTGCCTATCGGCACCAAGGCCGTTGACGCCATCCGGGATTATCTCGACAGCCGTCCGAAACAGGCCAGCGCGGTTTTCTTGAACAAGAACGGGACGCGGCTGTCGGCGCGCAGCGTGTGTACCATCGTCCACAAATACATCAAGCTGATGAGCTCGTCGCGCGATATTTCCCCGCATGTTCTGCGGCACACCTTTGCCACGCATCTTCTCAACCGCGGGGCGGACCTGCGCTCCGTCCAGGAACTGCTTGGGCACGTCAACCTTTCAACGACCCAGATCTACACGCATGTCACGACCGACCGCTTGAAAAAAGTTTACGACCAGGCCCATCCCAGGGCCTAAAAGGGATCCGTGTTTATCGTTTACGACATTATTTTCCTGATCTTCGCCATGGCCTGTCTGCCGTATCTCATTTTGAAAGGCAAATGGCATGCCGGGCTCTGGACGCGGTTTGGTTCCGGGTTGATCAAAGACAGCGGGGAGAAGCGGACGATCTGGGTCCACGCGGTGAGCGTTGGGGAAGTGCTGGTCGTCTTGAATTTGGTCCAGAAGATCCGGCAGAAATTTCCGCGGTATAATATCGTTCTTTCAACCGTGACAGCGACAGGCCACGCGCTCGCGTCCCGGGAATTGCAAGGGCAATCCCAGGTCATTTACGCGCCGCTCGATTTTAGCTGGGTCGTGCGCAAGTATATCGCTGTTTTGAATCCTGTGTTGTATATATCCGCCGAAACCGAGATCTGGCCGAACCTGTTTACCTGTTTACACGCGCGTAATGTTCCGATCGTTGAAGTCAACGGCCGGATATCCGATCAGGCGTTCGCAGGGTACCGGAAAGTGTCCTTCCTGACACGGCGGGTGCTGCGTGATGTGCGGTTATTATGCATGCAAAGCCGGGAGGACGCGCGGCGTATTATCCGGCTGGGCGCCGACGCTAAAAAGGTGCGCGTCGCAGGAAATCTTAAATTTGACAACCTCGCGAAAGGACCCGCGATCAGAAAAGACGCCCTTGGATTTTCCGGAGAAGACCGCGTGTTTATTGCCGGCAGTACATATCCGGGCGAAGAGGAGATCATGGTCGAGGCTTACAGGAGTCTTAAAGCGGAATTCCCGCGTTTGCGCCTCGTCATTGCCCCCCGGCGCGTCGAACGCGCCGATGAGATCGCGCGGTTATGTGGACGCGAGGGATTAACGTCACGAAGATTTTCAGATAATTCCGGCAAGAGGATGGTTGACGCGCGGCAGGTTTTGATCGTCGATCAAATCGGATATCTGCGCGATTTATACGCGTTGGCCGATGTCGTTTTTGTCGGAAAAAGTTTGCGCGGACGAGGCGGACAGAATATGATCGAGCCGCTCGCGTTCGGGAAACCAACGTTGGTCGGCCCGCACACGGAGAATTTTCGCGATGTTGTCCGTATTTTTATGTCCGGCGGCGCGTTAATTGAAGTGCGGACGCCGCAAGCGTTAGTTTGGCAACTGCGCGATTTGTTGAAGGACCCGCAACGCTGCGTGACGATCGGTCAGGCGGCGCAAACGGAAATCGCGAAGCATCAAGGGGCAACGGAAACGACCGTGAAAGCCATTGAGGAGATATTGGGACCGTGAGCAATTTCCCTTATCGGGTTGTGACGGATGATGTCCATGGACCGCTGGTCAGCGTATTGAAATTTTTCCTGTGGGTACTCTCGCTTGTTTATTTATTGGCGGTCACCCTGGCAGTCTGGCTCTATCGAAGCGGGATATTGAAACAGCATCGTTTGCCGTGCCGGGTTGTCAGCGTGGGGAACATTACGGTCGGGGGCACCGGCAAGACCCCGCTGGTCATCAAGCTCGCGCAAATATACAAGCAGAATAAACTCAAGCCCGTTATTTTAACGCGCGGCTACATGGGCAGGGGCATCACCGGTCACAACAAACAAAGCGATGAAGTGACCATGCTGCGGGAGATATTGCCGGATGTCCCGGTCCTTTCCGGTGCCGACCGGATCAGGAACGCGGAAGAATTTCTTGAGAACAACCAGGCGGATGTTTTTATTCTGGACGACGGTTTTCAGCATTGGCGTTTGGCCAGAGATCTCGATATTGTCGCCATCGACGCCACAAACCCGTGGGGCAATGGCCGGCTTTTGCCGCGGGGGATCTTGCGCGAGCCGCTGTATGCCTTGCGCCGGGCGGATTTGCTGATCTTGACAAAAACGGATTTGGGCGCGCCGCCGATCGCGTCCATCCGGCAGCGCTTAAAAGACATCGGCTGCCGGCAGCCGGTTGTTGAAACCGTTCACAAACCGGCCGGGTTAACGGATTTGAAGACCGGGACCCCGCGGGAATTACGGATTATTGCCGGCCAAACAGTTTGCGCGTTGTGCAGTCTGGGCGCGCCCGCGGCATTTGCGGCCACGTTAACGCGATCGGGGGCAAGAATCCAAAAAGCATTTAACTTTGCCGACCATTATGTCTATAATGTCACGGATATCCGCAGCATCCTGGAACATTGCCGCCGCAATCATATCGGAATTGTCATAACGACGCAAAAGGATGCCGTTAAATTGGCGGATCTGCGGGATGAATTTCAGAAAGCCAGGGATGTGCGACTTTTTTCTTTACATGTTGAATTGACCTTCCGTGATGACACAGGAGAAAATGCGTTCCTCAAACGAATCCTTGATCTTTCATAGCGTCAGTATCTTTGGCGCCTTTGTGCGTTTGTTGCCGGCGGGAATCGCTTTATTCATCGGCAAGACCATCGGAATGCTGGCGTATTATTTTGATACGAAGCACAAGACTCTCGCCTACGCTAACCTCAAGATGGCCTTTGCCGATTCGAAGTCTCCTTTCGAGTTAAAGCACATCACGAAACAACTATTCCGCAATTACGGGCAGAATTTTATCGATCTGTTCCGCATGCCCCTCATCAAACCTGAAAATTTCCAAAAACTTATTACGGTCGAAGGCATCGAGAACCTTTCGCAAGCCCGGCAGCAGGGCAAGGGCGCCATCATGCTGGCGATGCATTTTGGCAGTTGGGAACTGGCGAGTCTCTCGTGCGCGATGTTGAACCTGCCGTATAAGGTCATGGTCAAACCGCAAACCCGCTATTCACGCCTTGATGAACTTTTGAACTGGTATCGTTCCTGCGGCGGCTATGTCGTCCTCTCGCGGGGGATGGGGACGCGTGATTTTGTCCGCAGCCTGAAGAACAATGAAGTGATCGGAATGGTGGTCGACCAGGGAGGGCGGGACGGGGCCTTGGTGCCGTTTTTCGGGCGTAACGCCTCAATGTCCGTGGGAGCGATCCGCATGGGGTTAAAGTGGGGCGTGCCGATCTGTTTTAGCGTCATCCACCGGGAACCGGACGGTCGGCACAAGATGATCGTGCATAAACCGCTGGACTTGATCAATACCGGCGACCCCGAAAAGGACATCCCCGCGAACCTCAGCCGGATCACCAGGATCATGGAAGATTATGTCCGGCGCTATCCGGCGGAATACATGTGGTTCTACAAGATCTGGAAGTATTCCAACGAAACCAGCATCGCCATTCTCAACGATGGAAAAATCGGCCACTTGCGCCAGTCGCAGGCGGTTGCCGGATTGCTGCAGAAGGCGCTTGGCGAACGCGGCATCTCCTCGGATGTCCGAACGGCAGAAGTCGTTTTTAGAAGTCAGCTCCATCGCAAATTGTTCGCGGTCCTGAATCTTGTGGTCCCGCCGGTATTTTACCGGGCGCAATCGGGATGGTTGAAAGGGTTCCTGACCCCGGGATCATTCCAGCAGATCCAGCGTATCAAGGCCGAGTTTATTGTTTCCTGCGGTTCCAGTGTGGCAGGGGCCAATAACTTTCTCTCCCGCGATTATGGGGCCAAAAGTATTGTTATTCTTAAGCCAGGCCTCCTGGGGTACCGCCGGTTCCGGCTGGTGATTTTACCGCGACATGAGGCGCGAAAAGGCGATGGTCCGCGGGCATCGCTGGTATACACAAAAGCCGCGCCGAACCTCATCTCGCCGGCATACCAGGCCGAACAGTCGCGGGCGCTATTAAACCGGTATTCGCACCTGAAAGACAACCTCAAGTTAAAGATCGGCCTTTTTATCGGCGGCGACTCAAAAAATATTTTTTTGGACGAGCACCAGATGAAAGTCCTGGTCCACCAGTTGACCGAAGTGGCGCAGGAGATCAACGCCGATATCTTGGCCACAACTTCGCGGCGCACGCCGGCATCGGTCGAGCAGCTTTTGCATAAAAGGCTGCGTAAACATCCGCGCTGCCCTTTGCTGATATTGGCCGGCCAGGACAACGTCCCGGAAGCAGTTGGAGGCATCCTGGGATTGTCCGACATCCAGGTTGTATCCGGCGACAGCATATCGATGGTTTCCGAGGCGGCCAGTTCGGGAAAGAGCACGGTCGTTTTTCTTCCGGAATTGCGGAAAAAAGGGGCGGGGGCCCCCAACAAACATCTTGATTTTATCGAGGAAGCGGGCGCGCAGGGGTATATCCTGGCCAGCGGCATCAAGGATATCGGACGCGCCGTCTATGATATCGCCAAGGGAAAAATTCAAACCAAACCGCTCGATGACAACCCGGTGATGCTTGAGGCCATTCGGAAGGTCATTTGATTCGTAACGATCATGAACGTCTTGCAAGTCTTACCTGAATTAAACGTGGGTGGTGTGGAAACCGGCACGGTCGATCTGGCGGGATATCTGGTCGACCACGGCCATCGCTCCGTCGTTGTCTCCAACGGCGGTGAGCTGGTCGCCGAACTGGAATCCCGGGGGACGAAACATTATCAGTTGCCGGTCCATAAAAAGTCGCTGTGGACGGCGGCGAAATGTGTCAAGGCCTTGCGCGCGATCATCCGGGAGGAGAAAGCGGATATCGTCCACGCCCGTTCCCGGGTGCCGGCCTGGATCGCCTACTTCGCCTGCCGGGGGACGCAAGCCGCGTTTATCACGACGTGTCATGGATATTACGGCAGCCGTATTTTTAGCCAGGTGATGGGCTGGCCTAAACTGGTGATCGTGCCCAGCCGGGTCATCGGCCGCCACATGATCGAACATTTCGGCGTTTTATCCAGCAGTATCCGGTACATCCCGCGCAGTGTTGATGTCGAGAAATTCAGGGTGGATCGTCCTGTGGTCGAGGGAAAATCATTTTTTACCGTCGCGATCGTGGGCCGCCTGACGCCTCTCAAGGGGCATACGTTTTTTTTGCGCGCGATGGCGAAGGTGGCGCGCGCGATGCCAAATATCCGTATCTGGATCATCGGGGACGCGCCGGCGGCCAAGCAATCCTACAAGAGCGAGTTACAGGTCCTCGCCCACCGTCTGGGGATCCAGGACCATGTTGAATTCCTGGGGAACCGCAAGGACGTCGCTCAATTGTTGGCCCAGGCGGACGTGTTTGTCCTCTCCACGGTGACCCAGGAGGCCTTCGGGAGGGTGATCCTGGAAGCCCAGGCGGTGGGCGTTCCGGTCGTGGCCACCAGCGTGGGCGGGGTGGTCGATATCATCAACGACGGAGAGACGGGTTTATTGGTCCTTCCCAAAGATCCGGATGGCATGGCCAGGGCCGTGGTCCGCGTCCTGAACGATAAAAAATTTGCCGCCCAGCTGGCCGAGGCGGCAAAACAAAAATTGCGGAAGCAATTTACCCTTGAGCACATGGCATCCCAAACGCTCAAAGTTTATGAGGAATTGCTCAATTCCCTGAATATCCTTGTGATCAAGATCAGCGCCATGGGAGATGTAGTCCTGGTCACCGCGTCGCTCAAGGCGTTGCGCGGGAAATATCCGCGGGCGAAGATCTATTGTCTGGTCGGGAAAGAATCACGCAAGGTCCTGCAGAATTGCCCGTATCTCGACGGGCTTATCATCGACGACACGCGGCCGAAGCGCAAAGGGTGGTCCCGGGCGATCCGCCTGTCCCACCGGCTGCGCAAATACCGCTTTGACAAGATCGTCGATTTTCAAAACAGCCGTAAAAGCCATCTGCTGGCGTTTTTGAGTTTTCCGCGGGAAAGTTACGGTTACGATAACGGGAAATGGAGCAAACTTTTGACGAACCCGTTAAGGGGATACCGCAACGATATCCCGGCGGTCGACCATCAATTCCAGCTGCTGCAGGCCATGGGGATAACTCCTCCTCGGGAGTTATCTCTGGAGCTTTGGCCCTCGGACAAGGACAGAAAATACGTCCAGGAGCTGCTTGACGCGGAATGGCTGGGGAACGTCACCCGGATCGTCGGCATCAACATCGCCGCCTCGCAAAAATGGCAGACAAAAAACTGGCCCGTTGAACACATCGCGCGTTTATGCGACCTGCTCGCCGGTAAAAGTATCCGCGTATTGATCACCGGGATGGAGAAAGACAAACCGCTTGTTGAGCAGCTTCTGGCGCGGACAAAGTCCAAACCCGCTGTTTTCGCGGGACGCACCGATGTTTCGCAGCTGGCCGCGCTCATTGAGCGTTGCAAGGTCTACGTCACGCCGGACTCGGCGCCGTTGCATATTGCCGCGGCCACGCGCACGCCGCTGGTCGCTTTCTTTGGCCCAACGGATTCCCGGAGGCACCAGCCGCCGGCCAGGAACATGATTATCCTGGAAAAGAAACCCGCCTGCGCGCCCTGTTACAGTCCGCGCTGTCTGATCATGACGCACGCGTGCATGCGCGACATAAGTCCCGAGGAAGTCGCCGGCAAAATTGAGTTGTTGATGGATGCAAAACAATGAATGTCCTTTTCCTGACGACGCATCTTAATACGGGTGGAATTACCAGTTATCTCCTGACTCTTAGCAAAGGGATGATTGAACGCGGCGTGGGCGTGCACATCGCTTCAGGCGGGGGAGACCTGGCCGCCGATTTTTCCGCATTGGATGTCCGGCTTTTAAACCTGAATATCCGCACGAAATCAGAACTTGATCCACGGATTTACGTTGTCTTGCCGTCGTTAAAACGTTACGTTCAACAACACGCGATCGATATCATCCATACCCAAACCCGGATAACCCATGTGATGGGCGCATGTTTGTCGCGGATGACCGGACGTCCTCATGTCAGCACATGTCATGGTTTCTATAAAATACGTTTATCCCGGAGGATTTTCCCGTGCTGGGGTAACGCGGTCATCGCCATCAGCGCGGCCGTCCAAAAGCATTTACGCGACGACTTTAATGTGCCGGATGATCGCATCGCGCTTGTCCCCAGCGGTATTGACCTTCGCGTGTACGCGCCGGCCGCCGAGGACCTCAAGCGGCAGATGCGCCGCAAGTACAACCTGGGGAGCGGCCCCGTTGTCGGCATCATCGCCCGTTTGGCGGATGTGAAAGGCCATGATATCCTCATCGAAGCCATGCGGACCGTTCACGCGCGAATGCCTGACGTGAAATTGGTCATTGCCGGCGAAGGGAAGATGGAATCCAGGCTCAAGAGTTTGGTGAGAATTTCCGGTCTTGAGCAAAACATCCTTTTTTATCCTGTCGCCCATAAACCGGCCGGGATCTTGCCGATGTTCGACATCTTTATTTTACCTTCGCGGGAAGAGGGATTGGGGCTTTCGATTATGGAGGCCCAGGCCGCCGGCGTGCCGGTTGTCGCGTCAAGGGTCGGCGGGATCCCCGGCTTGATCGAAGACGGCAAAACAGGGTTCCTTGTCCAGCCGGAGAATCCGGGAGCGCTGGCGCAAACGATCATAGCGGCGTTACACGATAAAAACTGTCTGGCGCGGATCGCGAGGGCCGGCAGGGAATTTGTCCGCGGGAATTGCTCCGCCGACACGATGGTGGAGAAGACGCTCACTTTTTATAAAAGCATAAATCGCGAAACGCGGTCATGAAAAGAATCCTCGTCGTGAACGTGAACTGGCTGGGCGATGTCGTTTTTTCTTCGCCGATTTTTAAGGCGCTCAAGACGGCGTATCCGGAGTCGAAGATCAGTTGTCTGGCTGTGCCGCGGGTCCGGGATGTGCTGGAATCGGTCCCCGGGATCGATGAGATCATCGTGTATGACGAAGAGGGGTCCCACCGGAGTCCTTTCGCCAAATTGCGGTTGATCCACGAGCTCTCGCAAAAGAAATTTGATGCCGCCTTTTTATTGCACCGCTCGTTGACCCGCGCGTTATTTGTCTTTCTCGCGGGGATCCCGCGGCGGATAGGGTATGACACCAAGGGCCGCGGGACGTTTTTGACCTGCAGGATCAAGTCCCCGGATGAGCGGAAGGTCCATCGCTGCGATTATTATCTTAATGTCGTGGAGTCTTTCGGAGTGACCGTTGCCGGGCGCGCCAGCTCATTGATGGTCGATGCTCCAGCAGAAAGGGAAATGCGCGATACACTGCGCAGTTATGGCGTCGGCGAAAAAGATTCCCTGGTCGTCATCCATCCCGGAGGGAACTGGGACCTGAAGCGCTGGCCGGCGCGGCATTTCACGTTGCTTATTGAGCAATTGATGACGGAGGGCCAGCGCAAAGTCGTCATTTCCGGTTCCAGTCAGGACATCCCGCTGGCCGAGACAATTATTTCGCAGTTAACCCGCAAGCCCGTTGTGCTGGCTGGAAAGATCGGCTTAAAAAAACTGCCGGCGCTTATGAAACGCGCCGATTGTGTTGTGTCGGCGGATTCGGGGCCGCTGCACATCGCCAGCAGCGTGGGAAGCCGTGTCGTTGGAATTTTCGGTCCGACGCGTCCCGAGATCACAGGGCCGCGCGGGGGCGGCCGTTCGGTCATTTTGCAGCACGATGTGGGGTGCAACCGCGGACCATGTTACTACCTGGAATGTCCCGATAATACCTGTATGCAGGCGGTTAGTGTGGACAAAGTCATCCATGCGATTCGACAGATCCAAAATCAATAAGATCCTGGTCATCTCTCTAAGCAACATCGGCGATGTTATTTTGACACTGCCGGTGATGGATATTCTGCTTAAGGATTTCCCGCGGGCGAAATTTTCCGTGGTGGTCGGGCCCAAGGCCCGGACGTTATTTAAGGGGAACCCGCTCATCTCTTGTGTCCATGTTTTTGACAAGAGCCAGTCTTTGGGGAAAACAATCCCCTGGGTCGCGGGTCTGGCCGCGGAACATTTTGATCTGGTGGTCGATTTGCGCAACACCGCTATCCCATTTCTGATCTTTCCCCGCTATCGTACGCCGTCAACGGTAAAGGCGGATAAAAACGGCGGCGTGCACATGAAATATAAGCATCTTCAGCGCTTGCGCTGTGTTTATCCGTATGACGTCGAATCGTGGAAACGTTACGCGCTCGCCGTCCCCGCGGAGGATGAAGCGCGCGTCCGCGGCCTGTTACGCGCGGCGTGGGGAGCGGATTATGCGTATATCGTCGCGGCACCTGGCGCGGCGAATGAAGCCAAGCGCTGGACATCCCCGGGGTTTATCGAAGTTTGTCACCAGATGATAAAGCGTTACCAGTTAAAAGTTGTCCTTGCCGGTGATGCCGCCGACCATCAGGATGCCGAAGGTATGGTGAAAGTCCTGAGGACGGATGCGCTGAATTTATGCGGCCGGACAACCCTTGTCCAGTTGGCTGCGGTCGTTGAAAAGGCGGTTTTAGCCCTGGTCAACGACAGCGCGCCGATGCATTTAGCCAGTTATCTCGATGTGCCGGTCCTCGCGTTATTCGGCCCCAGCGATGTCCATAAATACGGCCCCTGGGGCATGCAAGGGCATTATTTACAAAAGAACAAGGATTGTCCGGCGTGTCAAAATCCTAAAAATTCCGCCCGGCATCATTGCATGGCCGCGATCACGGCCCAGGAAGTTCTCAACGCGTTTCAGGTACTCCAGGGGCATGTCGTGTTTAACATCCCATGACCGATTTTCGCAATATTCTTATCGTGCGCACCGACCGGATTGGCGACGTGATTCTAACGACGCCCTCCATCAAGGTCCTGCGTCAGACGTACCCTTCAGCGCGTATTTCGGTCCTGATCGCGCCGCTCACGAAAGAGCTTGTCGCGGGAAATCCCGATCTCGATGAGATCATCGTCGACGACCGCCGCGGCGTCCACCGGGGGATTACAGGTTTCTGGCGGCTCGCTTTGTCGTTGCGG
Source organism: Candidatus Omnitrophota bacterium (assembly GCA_003522725.1). GTDB lineage: Bacteria > Omnitrophota > Gorgyraeia > Zapsychrales > Zapsychraceae > UBA10015. The sequence goes on along the minus strand of DPIG01000078.1, from coordinate 78,656 downwards.
CGAAAGAAATACGACCTCGCGATTGTATATCACACAAAGAAGCGCACCAATTGTCTTTGCCGGGCGGCGGGAATCCCGCGGCGGGCCGGGTACAGGGACGAAAAATTCGGCTTTTTGCTGACCGATCCAATCCCCGATCAACGCCATTGGGGGCGGAAACATGAGGCGCAATATTGTCTGGATGTGCTGCGGCATCTGGGTATTTCAGGGAATAAAACACTTGATAAGTCGACGGTGGACCTGGCCGAAGATATCTATGTTCCCATTTCCGCGGATGCCTGGGGCTGGCTCGAACAGTTTTGCCGGGAGTATCATATCCGCGCCGAGGAGCGCTTGATCGCGGTTCATCCGGGGGCCAGCGACCCGGCCAAGCGGTGGCCCATGGAGCAGTTCGCCGAACTTATTGAACAGCTGGTCAAACGTTACCAGGCGAGGATCATCCTTGTCGGTACGGCGCAAACAAGTGTCGTTGCCAAGCAGATTATCGCACTCGTAAAAATACCTGTCCTGGATCTGGCCGGGAAGACGACCGTGGGGCAGTTGGCGGGACTGTTGAAGCGATGTAACCTGCTGGTTTCCAATGATTCCGGCCCGGTCCATATCGCCGCGGGCGTTAAAACACCTTGCGTTTCCATCTTTACCCGCAACCACCCTGGAATCAATCCGCAACGCTGGCAACCGCTTGGGAAAAAAAGCAAAGTTGTGAGCGTCCCGCCTTCGGGATCCCGTTCTCAAGACGGGTCTGAAAATTCGGAACCTGTTCCAACGCAGGCTGTTTTGGAAGCTGTTGACGCCCTGTTTAAACTGTGTTAGAATTCTTCGTTTCTTTTTTGTGCGCGGGATAAAAGGCGTCCTCATTATGACACAGCTTCAATCCATCATTTCGAAATTCCACCGCAAGAAGATCATGGTGATCGGGGACATCATCCTGGACCAGTATATCCAGGGCCATGTCTCCCGGTTATCCCCTGAAGCGCCGGTCCCGGTTGTCGTGCAGGAGAAGTCCTTCTATACCCCCGGCGGGGCCGCGAATGTGGCGCATAATTTATGCGGCTTGGCCGCCCGGGCTGTGCTGGTCGGACGGGTTGGTAATGACCCGGAAGGTAAAATCCTCTTGCGGGAACTTCGCTCCAAGGGGATTGATACCCGGGGGATCGTTATCGACAAGACGCTGCCGACCATCTGCAAGACCAGGGTTATCGCGCAACATCAACAGGTGGTGCGGATCGACCGCGAGAAAATGGAAGATACCCCCAACAAACCCGTCTTTGAAAAGATCATGAACTTTGTCCGGCAGACGCTGGAATCTTGCGACGCGGTCATCCTTTCCGATTACGGCAAGGGGTTGATCACGCCGCAACTGGTGAATTTCGTGCGCGACCTGGCTTTGACGAAAAAAAAGATCATCACCATCGACCCCAAGGTCGAACATTTCAGTTATTACCGCAATGTCACGGCGATCACGCCGAATCTCAAAGAAACCGAAAACGCCATCCGCAACATCAAGATTACCTCGACCATGCCGGAAAAACTGGCGATCCATTTTGACCGTTTGTGTGACAACGTGCATATTGATTCGGCGGGGAAAGAACTGGCGCGTTATTTAAACCTGGATTGCCTCCTGATCACGTTAGGCGAGCACGGGATGCGGTTATTCGAGAGACAAAAAGCCCCGGTGGTCATTAAAACGAAGGCGAAAGAAGTTTATGATGTTTCCGGCGCCGGAGATACGGTCATCGCCGCGTTTACGTTAGGGTTGAGCGCCGGCGCGCAGAAAAAAGAGGCCGCGGACCTGGCTAATCTGGCCGCGGGGATCGTGGTGGGCAAGCTGGGCTCCGTCGCGGTGACAAAAGAGGAACTTTTAGAGGCAGTCAGGAGCCACTGATCATGCAGGCGATCGGCGTTATCCCGGCCCGCTGGGGCTCAACGCGGTTTGAAGGCAAGGTTTTGGCGCGGATCAACGGCAAGCCGATGATCGAGCATGTCTGGCGGCGCGCCCGGCAGAGCCGGTTGCTTAAGGAGGTTATCATCGCCTGCGACGATCAGCGCGTCGTCAAGGCGGCTGAAAAATTCGGGGCCAAAGCCATTTTGACGGCGAAAGATCACGCCTGCGGCACGGACAGGACCGCGGAAGCCGCGGCCAATGTTACGGCTGAAATCATTGTCAATATCCAGGGGGATGAACCGCTTGTCGAGCACAGCATCATCGATGATCTGGTGACGGTCTTGACTAGAGACCCCGGTTCTGTGATGGCGACGGCGATCAAGCTTGTCCGGACGAAAGAAGAACTGGAAAATCTCAACGTCGTCAAGGCGGTCATCGACGCCGCCGGCAACGCCTTGTATTTTTCGCGGTCGGTCATTCCTTACGACCGGGACAAGGTAGGGATCGGCAAGATCAAATATTACAAACATCTGGGCATTTACGCGTACCGAAGGAATTTTTTGCTAAAATTCAAAGACATGCCGAAGTCGCGGCTGGAGCAGGCGGAACAATTGGAACAATTAAGGGCGCTGGAGGCGGGTGTCAAAATTAAAACGGTCCTGACGGATATTGAAACAATCGGCGTGGATACTCCGGAAGACTTGGCCCGCGTGACAAAAATACTTCGGTAGACTAAAGACCATGATAAAAAAAAATAAAACCGTACGTGTCGGATCTGTGGCAATAGGCGGCGGAAGACCGTTCGTCTTGATTGCCGGGCCGTGCGTCATCGAAAGTCGGAAAATGACGCTGCGCATCGCCCGGGCGTTAAAAGAGATCACGGCCAAGGTCAAGGCGCCGCTTATTTTCAAGGCCAGTTACGACAAGGCCAACCGCACGTCGGTCAAATCGTTCCGCGGCCCCGGCTGGGCCGAAGGGCTGGACATTCTGGCCGAAGTCCGGCGGGAATTCAAGATCCCCGTTTTAAGCGACGTGCACAACCCCCAGGAGATCGAACAGGCCGCCGGAGTCCTTGACGTTTTGCAGATCCCCGCTTTTTTGTGCCGGCAGACGGACCTTCTGCTGGAAGCCGGGAAAACCGGCAAACCGGTGAACATTAAAAAGGGACAATTCCTGGCGCCGTGGGACATGGCCCAGGTCGTCAAGAAAGTGGAGAGTACGGGCAACCGGGATATCCTGTTGACCGAGAGGGGGACAAGCTTCGGGTACAACACGCTGGTCAGTGATTTCCGGTCGTTGAGCATCATGCGGGAAACCGGTTACCCTGTCGTCTTTGACGCCACGCACAGCGTGCAGCAGCCGGGAGGGCTGGGCACGGCCTCCGGCGGCAACAGTGAGTATATCCCGCTTCTGGCGCGCTGCGCCGTGGCGGCGGGGTGCGACGCGGTTTTTATGGAGATACATCCCAACCCGAAGAAGGCCCTTTCCGACGGGCCAAACATGCTGCCGTTGTCGGCGCTTGAGAAACTGCTGATCGATTTACAGGCGATCGACAAGATCATCAAACGAACCGCCAAAGGATAAAATGACGATCCAGAAAGCCAAAGAGGTCATCGCGATCGAAGCCCGGGCTGTGGCGAATCTGGGGGAGCGGATCGATCAAGGTTTTCTAAAAGCCGTTGATCTGATCGCCAAATGCAAAGGCCGTGTCATCGTCACCGGCATGGGCAAGACGGGGATCATCGGGCGCAAGATCGCCGCCACCTTGTCTTCGACGGGAACGCCGAGCCTGTGGATGCACAGCGCGGAAGCGATCCACGGCGACCTCGGGCAGGTCACCTGTAATGACGTTGTGGTCATCGTCTCCAACAGCGGTGAAACCGAAGAGATAAAACAGCTGCTGCCGCTCATCAAAAAGATCGGTTCCCGGACCATCGCTATGACGGGCAACCGGCATTCGACGCTGGCAAAACACGCGGACGTCCTGCTGGATGTTTCCGTCAAGCAGGAAGGATGTCCGCTGGGGTTGGCGCCGATGGCCTCCACGACGGCAACGCTCGTGATGGGGGACGCCTTGGCGGCCTGCCTGATCGTGCGTAAAGGGTTCCGCAAGGAGGATTTCGCGTTTTATCATCCCGGCGGAATGCTCGGCCGCAAACTTTTGTTAAGAGTCGAAGACATTATGCGTAAAGACGCGCATTACCCTAAAGTCCGCGAGAACAGAAAAGTCAAACAGGTCCTGTTTGCCATTACCCGGGCCCGCTGCGGGTCGGCGTGCGTTGTGAACCGGCACGGAAAATTTACAGGGATCTTTACTGACGGTGATCTGCGCCGGCATCTGGAGTCCGGCCCCGATGTCTTGGACCGGCGGGTGTCGGAGGTCATGACGCGTAACCCCGTAACGATCTTAAAAGACAAGCTGGCGGCGGAAGCGCTCAATATCATGAAAGAAAAGAAAATTGACGAATTGCCCGTTTTGGATAACCAGCGCCGGATCGTCGGCCTGCTGGACGTCCAGGACCTTTTAAGGGCCGGATTGGTATGAACAGCGCCCTTAACGCGAGATTAAAAAAAATAAAGCTCCTCGTTATGGATGTCGACGGCGTCCTGACCGACGGCAAGATCGTCGTGGACGCCCAGGGAAAGGAACTCAAGTTTTTTGACGTGCAGGACGGCTTTGGTCTTGTGCTTTTGCGGCAGGCGGGGATCAAAACCGCGATCCTTTCGGCACGTTCCTCACCCGCGGTAGCGGCCCGCGCCGAAGACTTAAAAATTGACAAAATCTGCCAGGATGCGTATCCTAAGTCCGATGTTTACGCGCGTTTGATCCGTGAGTTCGGCCTTATGGATGAAAAAGTTTGTTTTGTGGCGGACGATCTGCCCGACCTGGCGGTATTAAAACGGGTCGGCCTGGCCGTTGCCGTGTCCAACGCGGTGGCGGAGGTTAAAAAGGCGGCCCATTACATCACGGCCTGCCGCGGCGGTGACGGCGCGGTGCGTGAAGTGGTCGAATTGATTTTGAAAGCGCAGGGAAAATGGAAAAATATTCTCGCGCGCACCGGATAGGATAATTACCGCATGAATAAAAATTGTTTATTGCTCCTGGTGCAAATTTTTCTCTTAGGAGGAGCCGGCGTTGTATGGGCCGGGGAACCCGGCCAGCAATTCGAAGGGTTCAACTTGCAGGGATATACCCCGGATGGGGAAAAATCCTGGACCGTCAACGGAGACAACGCCGACATCCTCGGCGATAAAATCAAAATTTCCAACGTTGCCGGCGAATCCTATGGCGATGAAAAAGTCAACCTGACGGCCGAAACCGGGACCATTGACCAGGCCAGCGGCATCATCCATTTGGAAAAAGATGTCGTCATCACCAGCGAGCGGGGCACCCGGATGACAACGGATTCCCTGGACTGGAACCGCAACGAAGATTTGGTCAAAACGAAAGACGATGTTTTGATCACCGATAAAGACATGACGATGACCGGCACGGGGATGGAGGCGCATCCGGGGATGAAGACGGCGCAGATCGACAAGGATGTGACCGTCACGATGGATACGCAGCCCGATCCCGAGGTGACCTCACAGATCACTATCACCTCGGACGGCCCTATGGTGATCGACCAGACCAAATCGTACGCGGTCTTTGAAGATAATGTCGTCGCCGTACAGGCGGACCAGACCTTGAAGGCCGACCGCATGGAAATATTTTTCGATGAAACAAAAAAACAGATCAAAGAGATGATTTGTTCCGGACACGTGGTGATCATCCGAGGGGCGAACCAGTCCTTCGCCGACAAAGCCGTTTATAACGGCCTGGAGCGCAAACTGACGCTTTCCGGCCGGCCGAAACTTATCCTGGTGACCGAAGGAGAAAATGCCATTACAGCTCTTGGAAACTAGAAATCTGGTGAAAAAATATGGTCAACGCCAGGTCGTGGACGGTTTGAGCATTTCCGTCGGCCGTTCGGAAATTGTCGGACTGCTGGGCCCCAACGGCGCCGGCAAGACGACCACCTTTTATATGGCCGTCGGTATTATTAAACCGAACGCGGGCGAAATATTTTTTGATAACGAAAATATCACTTATAAGTCCATCCATGAGCGGTGCAAGCTGGGGATGGGGTACCTGGCGCAGGAACCGTCGATCTTCCGGAAGTTGACCGTTGCCGAGAACATCCTGGCGATCCTGGAAACTTTGCCGCTTAGCCCGCGGGAGCGCAAGAAACGGTTACAGTCTTTGCTGGAGGAGTTAAATATCGCGCATCTGGCGAAAAATAAAGCTTACACGTTGTCCGGCGGCGAACGCCGCCGGCTGGAAATCACACGCGCCCTGGTGACAAACCCGTCGTTTCTTCTTCTGGATGAACCTTTTTCCGGCATCGATCCGATCGTGGTGGCCGAAGCGCAGGAGATCATCAAAAATCTGAAACAGCGCGGGCTGGGGATCCTTTTAACGGACCATAACGTGCGCGAGACGCTGTCCATTACCGACAGGGCGTATCTCATCGCCGACGGGAAAATCCTCATTTCGGGGACGGCGCAGGATTTGATCAACGACCCGGAAGCGAAGAAAATTTATTTGGGCGAGAAATTCAGGATGTAACCGACAACTTATGGAGGAGGCGGAAAATTCATGAAATTGGCCGTTAAAAAACTGGACGCGATCCGGCTGGAATTGAAATTCGAAGTTCCCCGGGAGCGCGTGTCGCAAAAATTTGATAAAATCTACGGAGAACTCGGAAAAGTCGTGAAGGTCAAAGGGTTCCGTCAGGGAAAAGTCCCCCGGCATATCCTGGAATCCCGGCACAACAAACTCGCCAGGGAAGAAGTCATCAAGGAACTGATCCCGGAAGTGTATCAGGAAGGACTTGAAAAAGAAAAAATCAGGCCGATCGACCTGCCGGAAATTCTGGATATTAATCTTAACGAAGGGAAAGTGACTTTTACCGCCAAACTGGACGTTAAGCCGGAGGTCAGGGTCGGTGACTATAAAAAGATCAAGATCGCGCGCAAAAGTTCTACCGTCACGCCGGAAGAGCTCAACAAGACTTTGGAATTTTTCAGGAAAGGCCAGGGGGAAGGGAAAGAGGTCGTCATCGATGACGCTTTCGCTCATGGGTTGGGCTTCCCCAGCCTGGAGGAATTCTCCAAGTCGCTCACCCGTCAGATGGAGATCGATAAAGACCGGCACAACCGGATGGACATCGAAAACCAGGTCGCGGAACATCTTCTCAAGAAAGCAAAATTGACGACGCCGGCTTCATTGGTCAAAAAACAGCTCGCGCGACGGCTGGAAGATATCCGTCAGCGGCTTGCGAAGCAAGGATTGTCCCCCGAGGAGATCACGAAAAAAGAAGAGGAGGTCCGTCCGCAGCTCGAGGAGTCTGTCGAAAAGGACATCCGCATATATCTGGTCCTTGAAAAAATTGCTGAACTCGAGAATATCCCGGTCAAGGAAGAAGAAAACCTGGCCGTCAAAGTCATGGAATTTTTACTTAAAGAAGCAGAATGGGAGGAGGTTAAGTAAAATGGATCAAAAATCGCAGATACTCGTACCAATGGTCGTTGAAAAAACGTCGCAGGGTGAACGCGCCTACGACATTTATTCGCGGTTGCTCAAAGAAAGAATTGTTTTCATCGGCACCGCCATCGATGATACCGTCGCCAATTTGATCATCGCGCAATTGCTTTTCTTGCAAAGCGAAGACGCCACCAAAGACATCAGCGTGTACATCAATTCACCCGGCGGATCGGTGACCGCCGGTCTGGCGATTTATGACACGATGCAGTTTGTGAAACCCGATGTCTCCACCTTTTGCCTTGGGCAAGCCGCGAGCATGGGTTCGCTTTTACTGTCCGCCGGCGCCAAAGGCAAGCGTTTTGCCCTGCCGTATTCGCGGATCATGATCCATCAGCCTTGGGGTGGAACCCAGGGGACGGCCAGCGACATTTCCATTCAAGCCAAGGAAATCCTGCGGATGAAAGAGACTTTGAGCAAAATATTGGCAGACCATACGGGACAACCGCTCGATCGGATCCAGAGGGATTCCGATCGGGATTTTTACATGAGCGCGGAGGAAGCCAGGGAATATGGGCTGGTCGATGACGTCATTACCAGCTTCCGGACAACAAAAAAAAGCTAGTTATTAACTTTAAATTTTTGATAGAAAGGCGGCTGACGATGAAACGCAATCTATTGCTCACCCCCGGACCGACCCAGATCCCGCCGGAAATCTGCGCGGCGTTGGGGCGTCCGATCATCCATCACCGCACGCCGCAGTTTCAAGAAAATTTAAAAGAAGCTGTTGAAGGGTTAAAGCACGTTTTTCAAACGAAAAATGATATTTATCTGCTCACCTCTTCCGGCACGGGCGCGATGGAAGCGGCGGTGTGCAATCTGCTCTCGCCGGGCGATAAAGCCATCACGGTGGAGGGCGGAAAATTCGGCGAACGCTGGAGCGAGCTTTGCCGCAGTTACGGCGTTGAGCCGGATGTGATCAAGGTCACTTGGGGCAAGGCGGTCGATCCGGCGCGGATCAAAAAGATACTCGACACGCACAAGGACATCAAAGCGGTTTTCATCACACAGAGTGAAACATCGACCGGTGTTACAACGGACGTCGAAGCGGTTGCCCGTGTCGTCCGCGATACTAACGCGGTATTGGTGGTCGATGCGGTCAGCGGGCTCGGGGTCATTGATCTGCAAATGGATAACTGGGGGGTCGATGTGGTTGTCTCGGCGTCCCATAAAGGATTTATGCTGCCGCCGGGACTGGCGTTCATTTCGGTGAGCGCCAAGGCGTTTAAACTGGTTGAAACTTCCAAAAGTCCGCGTTATTATTTTGATCTGCGTAAATCCAAAGAGGCCATGGCGGATGTGGACACGCCTTTCACGCCGGCCATCGGGATTGTCATCGCGCTCAACGAAAGCCTGCGGCGTATCAAGCAGGAAGGGCTGCAGAACTTGTTCGCCTGTTACGCGCGGCTGGCCAGCGGCACGCGGGAAGCGGCCAAGGCGCTCGGATTGTCGATTTTTCCGGATGAATCATGTTTGTCAAATGTCCTGACCGCGGTCAAGCTCCCGGCGGAAGTCGACGGCAATAAAGTGGTCAAGATCATGCGCGACACCTACGGGATTTCTGTGGCCGGCGGGCAGGATACGTTAAAGGGTAAAATCATCCGCATCGCTCATATGGGTTGTGTTGATGAATACGATATCCTTACCGGGATCGCTTGCCTGGAGAAAGTTTTATTAAAACTGGGACATAAGTTCACACCCGGCGTCGGCATTGCCGCCGCGCAGAAAGTGTTTATCACCTGACGCGAAATATCAGACAGGCCGCCCCGCCCACCCAAATCACAGATTTTGGTGAGGCGGGCGAGCCTCCTCATTTCCCCTGAAACGGGAAATGAGGAAAATGACAGGAGCCGTAATGAGCAGAATACTTGTCAGCGACCAGCTCGCCGATGAAGGGCTGGAGATATTGAAGGCCGTTAAGGAATTCCAGGTCGATTACAAGATCGACCTTAAGCCGGAACAATTAAAAGCGATCATCAAGGACTATGACGCCTTGATCGTGCGCAGCGGTACGAAAGTCACGGCGGATATCATCCAGGCGGCCGCGCGCTTGAAGTTCATCGGCCGCGCGGGGGTCGGGTTGGATAACGTGGACCTGAAGGCCGCGACCCAAAAAGGAATTGTGGCGATCAACACCCCGGCGGGAAACACCACTTCGACGGCGGAACACACCATGAGCATGATCCTGGCGTTGTCACGCAACATCCCGCAAGCCTGCGCGTCGGTCAAGGCCGGCAAGTGGGAACGTTCGAAGTTCAGCGGCGTTGAACTTCATGGAAAAACGCTGGGGATCATCGGCTTCGGCCGGATCGGTTCGACGGTGGCGCGTTACGCCAAAGCCTTCAGCATGTCTGTCATTGTCTTCGATCCCTACATCTCGCTGGAAGTCGGTGCCACGCTTGGCGTGCAGATGGTCGACCTTAAAGCGTTGGTCAAGGGATCCGATTATATTACCATTCATATTCCCAAAAGCGCGGAAACAAAAAATTTGATCGGAGCGGCGGAATTCCAATCAATGAAAAAAACGGCTCGTTTGATCAACTGCGCCCGCGGCGGGATCGTGGATGAAACCGCGCTCGCCGATGCGTTGGCGGAGAAAAGGATCGCCGGTGCCGCGCTGGATGTTTTTGATGAAGAACCGCTTTCCGCGAATTCTCCGTTGTTAAAACTCGATAATTGCGTCATGACGCCGCATTTGGGCGCTTCGACTTCCGAGGCACAGATCAACGTGGCCATCGAGATCGCTGAAACGATCCGTAACGCCCTCTTGGGCAGGGGCATCATGAACGCGGCCAACTTCCCGACGGTCGACGCGGAGGCGTACAAAACTTTGGAGCCGTATATCAACCTCGCGTACCGGATGGGAAAATTTGCCGGACAACTGATCGACGGGCGCGTCAGCGCCGTGAAGATCACCTACAGCGGGATCATGAGTAAATACAAAGTGGCTCCGGTCACCTTATCGCTGGTCAACGGTCTGTTGACGCCAATATTGGGCGAAACCGTCAATTTCATCAATGCCCTCGAAATCGCCAAGGAGCGGGCGATCAACGTCCAGGAAGTTGTTTCGACCAAAGAAGAAGAATTCGTCAATGCCATCCGCGTTGAGGTCAAGACGGATAAAGAGCCATTCTCGATCCAGGGGACATTGTCGGCCAACCAGAAACCACGTATCGTCAAAATCAACAGTGTTTACATGGAAGCCGTTCCTGATGGATATATCCTGTTCATCCAGAACAATGACAAGCCGGGGCTGGTCGGCGCGATCGGAACATTGCTCGCCGAGGCGAAGATCAATATCGCGGGGATTACATTGGGCCGCGAAGCTCCGGGCGGACTGGCGATCAGCGCCGTTAACGTGGACAGCAACGTGCCGGAAGAGACGATTGAACGGTTGCGCAGCACCAAAGACGTCTTGCACGTGAAACTGCTGAAAGTCTGAAGGCCGATATGACCTTGCTGGATTACGTGGCCGCGGCGGTTGTTCTTGGCATCACCGACAGTTTCAATCCTTATGTGCTGTCGATGGTTCTTTGTCTTTTAATCTTTTGGGCGCGCGTCGGGACCACGGCGCGACGCATCGCCCTCACCGGCGGGTTCACGGTGGGCGCGGTCGTTGTGCTGACATTTTTTCTGGTGTGGAGCGAGGCTGCGTTCGGGCTTGAGCATCCGGCGGTCGACCGCGTCAGTTCTTTTCTCCCGCTGGCCGTGGCCGTGACTTTGCTGGTTGCCGGGTATTTGTTGTTTCGGCATTGGCTGCAGGGCAAAACGCAGGCGTCGTCGCCATGGATGCCGCAATTCCTGGCGGAAGATGTAAAGGCTGTTGAAGAAAACGCCGGCATCATTTTTTGCGCGTTTATACTGGGTTTGGCCGCCGTAACGGTCGCTTCGTTGTGGCCCAAAGACCAGAATATTTATATTTTTTATTATTTTTTATACACCAGCGCTAATGTTTTGCTGGCCGCTTTATTTTTTGTCTTGTACGGCCTGGCATCTGCGTTTCCGCTGCTGGTGGCGTGGGGAATAATTTTTTATATTAAAAGTTCGGTAAAGGCGCGCAGCGGTTTTCTCCGCGTCATTTCATGGGCGCGCATCTGTTTTTCAGCGGTCTTTATCGCCGTCGGGCTCGGGCTGATTTATTTATTCATCGTAACGTAAGGGCATCCTATGAACATTGTCGTGGTCGGTTCACAATGGGGAGATGAGGGGAAGGGGAAATTAATCGATATCCTTTCCGAGCACAGCGATATTACCGTCCGATATCAGGGTGGAAATAACGCCGGGCATACGGTCGTGGTCGGCAAAGAGGAATATGTTTTTCACTTGTTACCATCCGCCATTCTACATAAAGGCAAGGTATGCGTGATCGGCAACGGTGTCGTGATCGATCCCAAGGCGCTCTTGAAGGAAATTAACGACCTGTCGCGCCGCGGGATCAAGGTGGGGGCAGCGCGCTTGAAGATCTCCGGCCACGCCCATGTCGTGATGCCATATCACCGCATATTAGACGGTCTGCGGGAGTCTAAACGGAAAAACAAGATCGGGACCACGGGGCGGGGCATCGGACCTTGCTACGCGGATAAAGTCAGCCGTTGCGGTATCCGGATGGTCGATCTTTTGAACCCGCGCGTTCTCCAGTCAAAACTGGAAGACAATCTCCGGGAAAAGAACGAAATCTTCCAAAAAGTTTTTAATGTCAAAGGATTCGCTTTAAAAAGTATTTATGGTGAATATCTGGCGTATGGAAAAGAACTTGCCCCCTATGTTTGCGATACCGCGCTTTATCTGAACCGGGAAATAGATCACAAAAAATCCGTCCTTTTTGAAGGCGCCCAGGGAACCTTCCTGGATATTGATTTTGGGACCTACCCGTTTGTCACGTCCTCAAATTCCATAGTCGGCGGTCTGTGCACGGGAAGCGGCGTGGCGCCCACACGCGTTGACAGGACCATTGCCTGTGTCAAGGCCTATACCACGCGCGTTGGGGAAGGGCCGTTCCCGACGGAATTCTCCTCCAGCCTCAAAGACGAAATACGGACCAAGGGAAACGAATTCGGCTCAACGACCGGCCGGCCCCGCCGTTGCGGCTGGTTTGACAGTGTGCTGGTGCGCTATTCAGTGGTCATCAATAACGTGGATGAATTGGCTATCATGAAGCTGGATGTCCTGGGCGATCTGAATAAAATCCGGATATGTACCGGATACAAATATAAAGGGAAAATTTATAAGGAATTCCCCATGGATTTTGAAGTCTTGAGCAATGTCCAGCCCATCTATGAGGAGTTAAGGGGGTGGCGATCTGACGTCAGCGCGGCACGGAGTTATGCTCAATTACCTGCCAATGCACGTAAATACATCGAACGCCTGGAAAAGCTTTTGAAAGTTGGCGTCAAATACATCTCCATAGGAACAAAACGCTCGGAAATTATTATCCGCTAGACTGTATCTTGTTGCAGGAGCTTAAGTTGTCATAAAGAGCTTGACTTTAAATTGTCCCTATGTTAAGGTGGGATACGTCAATCAAGGAGGAGTTGATGCGCCCGATTTTTCGGAAGTTTTCCACATTATTAGTCGTACTTGCCTTTGCCCTCGTTCCAAGCGGTTGCACGATTGTATTTCAAAAAGGCAGACGTTCGGATGTTGAGGAAATCGCCAAACTCAAAGGGCGGCTCAATAGCCTCGAAAAAGCCAAAGCGGAGTTGGAAGCACGTTTGAGCAAGGAGATCAGCGATCAGGAAGTCAGCGTGAAGATGATGGACCGCGGACTGGTCATCACTTTTGTGGCGGAGGTTTTGTTTGATTCGGGGAAAGCCCAATTACGGCAAAGTTCTTTTGAAAAATTGGATAAAATAGCAGACGTCCTCAATACGACGGTTAAAGATTTGTCGATTGGCATTGAAGGACATACGGATGATGTCCAGATTCAACGTTCCGGCTGGAAATCAAATTGGGAATTGTCCAGCGCGCGGGCGCTTGGCGTTTTGCACTATTTGACCCAAACCAATAACATTTCACCCGGGCGTTTGGCCGCCACGGGATACGGAGAATTCCGGCCGGTTGACGATAACTCGACGCCGGAAGGACGGCAAAAAAACCGCCGTGTGGAAATCGTCATTTTACCGAACAGAACTGCGGAAGGACGTTGATCGGGAGACGTTGCGTATGAAAATCATTGCCATTGTCTTGGCGGTTGTTCTGGTGGCATTTTGTTTCGGCGTGGCCATCCATTTTAATCAGAATGTTCTTCAGACCAGAAGGATTCTGGAAAATGAGCGTTATACGCGCTTGACGGCGGAAGAAGGGCTGGAAAAGGCATCCTCCCAAATCCGCAATCTAGAAAATGAGCTTGCGCGGGCGCAGGCGAAGGTCAAAAGCACGGAAAAATTACTGGAACAAACAAAATCCTTGAATGCGCAATTGCAAGATCGCGCGGAAGAGGCGGCAACCCTTGAAAAGTCTTTGCAACAGCGCATTCAAAAGCTGGAGCAGGTCCCGTTGGGTCAAAGCAATTCCAAATCCGGGCTGGAAACTGATGCCGGCGCGACATAGAGCCAACACCATGCTGTAACTATGCGTTTTTTCTGAATTTTGTGACGGACCGTGATGGGGGATAAGAAGCCCCCGTTTTTTTTATCCGACTGTGCAGGATACTCCATGACACAAACAGACAATATCCCGCGGCATGTGGCCATCATTATGGATGGCAACGGCCGCTGGGCGAAACAGCATCATCTCACGCGGACGCAAGGACACGCGGAGGGAATCAAACGAGTTGAGGAAATTGTTGCCGTAGCCAGGAAGGCCGGGGTCCAAGTGTTGACTCTGTTTACATTTTCAACCGAGAACTGGCGCCGGCCGGAATCCGAGATATCGATGTTGATGAATATGTTGACAAACGTCTTGCAGCAAAAAATAAAGAATCTGAAGGAAAATAACATAAAGTTCCAGGTGATCGGACGGGAGGAAAACGTTCCCCGCACGGTCTTGAAAATCTTTCAAACGGCGATCAACGAAACAAGGAATAATACGGAGCTGATCGTGAATTTAGCCTTTAATTATGGCTCCCGGCAGGAAATCATTGACGCGGTCAAGGGGATCGCGTCCGCCGTTGAAAAGAAATCCTTGAGCGTTGCCGATATCGATGAAAAAACTATGGCGCGGTTTTTGTATACTAAAGACCTCCCGGATCCGGACCTTCTTATCCGGACCTCCGGGGAGCGGAGAATCAGCAATTTTCTTTTGTGGCAACTTTCCTATTCGGAACTGTATTTTACGGATAAATTCTGGCCGGATTTCACGGAAGAGGAATTCGAAAAAGCCATCGCGGATTATCGGCAGCGGGAACGCCGCTACGGCGATCTGGCCAAATCGGAGTTGCAGCGATAATGCTATGACCAAAGAACGTTTTATAAGCTCGACGGCCATGATCCTGGTCACAATCTTCGCGGTCATCAACCAATGGATATTTATCACGGTTTTGCTGGGGTTGACACTCGCGGGGTTGTACGAGTTTTTCTATCTGGTCAAGAAAAAAGGCATCCCGATATACAGTTATACCGGCATCATCATCGGTATTTTGATCCCGCTCTCGATTTTTACGCGCTTTGAGCCGACCGGGAAATGGGAATTGTTGTTCATTGTCGTCCTCTTGCTTTCGATTTTCCTCATGCAATTTCTCCGCAACGACAACACGAACGCGATCATCGGGATCTCTACGACGCTTTTCGGGATTTTGTATGTGTCCTGGTTATTCAGCTTTTTGATCCGGATCCGGTATTTTCTGCCCGGGACGGATGGCGTTAAATTGCTGGGGTTCATTTTGCTGGTGACCAAATGCGGAGATATGGGGGCGTTATTGGTCGGCAGTAAATTCGGGAAGCATCCGCTTCTGCCGCGCATCAGTCCGAACAAAACCATCGAAGGAAGTCTGGGGAGTTTCGCGTTCGGTACGCTGGCGGCCACGCTGGGCAGCGCTTTGATACCGGCTCAATTTGGTTTTTCCCCCGGGCATATCGCCCTGATGGGCGCGTTTTTCGGAGGGATGGGACAGCTGGGAGACCTGTCCGAGTCGCTTATCAAACGGGATTGCAACGTGAAGGATTCCGGGAACTTCTTTCCCGGGCTGGGCGGCGTGCTTGACGCGATTGACAGCATTTTATTTTCAGCGCCGGTATTTTATTTTTACATAAGTTCGGTGGTTCTGCAACCCTAGCAACATGACGCGCAGGAACATTGTCATCCTTGGTTCGACCGGGTCCATTGGCATCAATACCTTGAAGGTTATTGATCGTTTTGCGGACCGGTTTAACGTCGTTGGATTGACGGCTTATAATAATTACCGGCTCCTGGAGCAGCAAATACGCAAGTTCAGGCCATCGCATGTGGCCGTCAACGGGCGGGGTGTCGATTATCTGCGGCGGCATATTAACACGCAATCCACCAGGATCTTAAACGTTAATGCGGATGTTGATAAAATTATCCAGCTAAAATCCGTTGACGTTATCGTGGTGGCCATGCACGGCAGCGCCGCGTTGAAGCCGTTTCTGACGGCGGTGCGCACGGGGAAAACGGTCGCGCCGGCCAACAAAGAAGCCCTCGTCTCGGCCGGAGACATTTTGATGCGCGAGGCCCGGCGGCACAAGGCGACCATCGTGCCCATCGACAGTGAACAAAGCGCCATTTTTCAGTGCCTGGCCGGGCAGGGCCGGGAGCATCTGAAAAAGATCTATCTGACGGCTTCCGGCGGCGCGCTTTTGAACGTCGCGGCATCGCGTTTTGATGATTTGTCGGTCACGCAAATCCTCAAGCACCCACGATGGAAGATGGGAAAACGCATAACGGTCGATTCGGCAAGTTTGATGAATAAAGGGTTTGAAGTGCTCGAGGCGAAGCATTTATTCGGGCTTGATGTCGGGAATATCGAGGTTGTTATCCACCCGGAGGCGATCATCCATTCGATGGCCGAATTTACCGACGGGTCGATCGTGGCGCAACTCGGCATTACGGACATGCGGTTGCCGATCCAGTACGCGCTGACGTACCCGCAACGCTGGAAGAGCGGGCTAAGGGGAATCGATTTCGCGCAATTGCGACAATTGACGTTCCGCAAACCCGATTACAAAAAATTTCCGTCTCTGGCTTTGGCCATTGAAGTCGGACGGCAGGGAGGGACATTACCGGCCGTGTTAAACGCGGCTGATGAAATGGCCGTTGAGGCTTTTTTAAACCATCGGCTGAAATTTACCGGGATCCATAAAGTTGTGGAGAGCGTTGTCCAAAAACATAAAATTGCCGCGACACCATCTTTTTCACAGATTCTGGACGCGGATCAATGGGCCCGGCAGGAAGCGGACCGATTGATCAAAAAACGATAGGAACATATGGAAACCATCTGGACGAATTTAAACAGTACCATTTTATTTGTTGTGACGTTGAGCATTTTAATCGTCGTACACGAATGGGGGCATTTTATAACCGCGAAACGTCTGGGGATCGCGGTGGAACGTTTCGCGCTGGGCTTCGGACCAACGATCTATTCGCGGATACATAACGGGACGCGCTATATGATCAACATCATCCCCCTGGGGGGATATGTCAAAATGGCCGGAGATGAACGCGCGCAATGCAGCGGCCGGCCGGATGAGTTTTATTCAAAATCTGCCGGGCACCGGGCGCTTGTCGTCTTTAACGGCCCCGTCGTTAATTTTATCTTCGCGTACGTATGTCTGTTTGTTGTGTTTATGGCCGGATATCCCGATTTAAGCAATAAAATCGGCACCGTTCTCGAAGGATATCCGGCGCAAATCGCGGGACTTGCGGTCGGCGACCAAATACTTCAGGTCAACGGTCAGACAACGGAAAGCTGGAGCAGTTTGCAGCAGGCGATCACCACCTCGACCGGCGATCATATCCAGCTACAGATCGTGCGCGATGGACGGCGCATAGATAAAACGATCACCCCGCGCGCGGAGATGAGTAAATCCGTCTTTGGAAAATACCGGAAGGCACGGCTTGTCGGCATCCGGCCGGCCGAAGATATCATCACTCTAAAATATAATCCCGCCGTCGCGCTCTTGAAGGCAGGACAAGAGCTGGGCAAAATAACAGGCATGACCTATAAGGCGATATTCGCTATGCTGACAGGATCAATGTCGGTCAAAGAAAACGTAACAGGACCCATCGGTATCTTTTATATTCTACAAAAGGCCGCGGAAATGGGCATGTCGCACGTTTTGTTCATCATGGGGGTCATCAGCGCGAGCCTGGCGATTTTCAATCTGTTGCCGGTCATACCGCTTGATGGCGGGCATCTTTTTTTACTCGGCATCGAGAAGCTTCGGGGCCGCGCGCTATCGGCCCGCACCGATGAGTACATCGCCAGGGCGGGGGTCGGCCTGATCATATTCCTCGCGCTGTTCGTGCTTTACAGTGATTTTTCCCGGTTTGGGTTTATCGACAAGATCAAACAATGGCTTCCGTAAGAAGGGAGATCAACGATGGGCAACAATGAAATACGCGACGCGGTCAATCATTACCTGATCAAGGAAACGGATTTCCTTAAGGTCAAAGATTCAATGACGGAGGACCAGCTGCGCAAATTTGTTGATGACGCTATCGTCCGGATGTGTCAGGAGAAAGATCTGAATCTCGATAAGGAATTGCGCGCGGCCGTCATCCGTGATCTGGTCAGCGCGCTCATCAGCATGGGGCCGTTGCGGCCGTTAATGGAGGATAAATCGATATCGGAAATCATGATCAACGGGCCGAAACAGATCTACCTTCAGCGCAACGGCCGCATTTCATTGTCCGATATCAAATTCGACAACAACGCGCAGCTGGTGCACACCATCCAGAAAATTCTTGCCGCCTCGGGTTCCAATAAACGGGTCGATGAATCGTCCCCTTATGTTGACTTTATGCTCAAGGACGGCTCCCGCGTCAACGTTATCTTGCCGCCTTGTTCACTGATCGGGCCGGTCATGACGGTGCGCAAGTTTAACGATGCCATCGGGACGGTGGACGACCTTTTGAACCTCAAGATGATCGACAAAAATATCGCGACGTTGTTGATCGCCGCCATGAAGGCGAAGTTCAACGTGATTTTCTGCGGGGCGACCGGGTCCGGTAAAACGACCATGCTCAACGTGTTTTCCCGGCACATCCCCTCGGAGGAGCGGATCGTCACCATCGAAGATACCCCGGAGTTGCGCCTGCTCCAGGACCATGTCGTCACACTGGTTTCCAAACCCGTCAACATCGAAGGCCGCGGAGAAATTACCATGCGGGAGCTGTTCGTCAATTCACTGCGCATGCGTCCGGACCGGATCATCATCGGCGAGGTGCGCGGGGAGGAAATGCTCGATCTGATCCAGTCGATCAGCAGTGGCCACAGCGGGTCGCTGGCCATCGTGCACGCCGAAACGCCGGAGGATTGCTTTAACCGGATGGTCATGATGATGCTCATGGCCGGGGTCCGCTTGAGCACCGATCAGATCCAGAAACAAGTGGCGCGCGCCATCGACGTCGTCGTCCACGTTGAGCTTTTTCTGGATGGGCGCCGCCGCGTGACCTCTGTGACGGACTTGATTTATGATGAAAAAAACCAGCGGCCGATATTACACGATGTATTACGTTTTGATCAAAAAGGCGTGACGGAAAAAGGCGAGGTCATCGGCGAGTGGGTCATGGACCGTCGCCGGCCGTCATTTTACGAAAAATTCAAGAAAAGACTGGTCACATTGCCGCCGGGGTTCTTCGATGAATCGTTGCCGGCCTTTAAGGACGTTTAATATGCGGTGGTCCAGATATTTTATTCCAACATTAAAGGAAACGCCGATCGGGGTGGAGGCGATGAGCCATCAATTCCTTTTGCGCGGCGGGTTCGTGCACATGCTCACCTCGGGAGTTTATTCCTACCTGCCTTTGGGGTTAAAGGTCCTGCGCCGGATCGAACATGTCATTCGTGAGGAAATGAACGGCGCGGGCGCCACGGAATTATTTTTACCCGTCCTGCAACCCATTGAATTATGGAAGCAAACCGGCCGCGACGAAGTCCTCAAAGACGTCATGATCAAATTTACTGACAACCGCGGACGGGCCATGTGCCTTGGGCCAACGCACGAGGAAGTCATCACGGACTTGGTCAAGAATTACGTTCAATCCTACCGGCAACTGCCCGTGACCCTTTATCAGATCCAGACGAAATTTCGGGATGAGATACGTACGCGTTTTGGCATCGTACGGGCCTGCGAATTTATCATGAAAGACGCGTACAGTTTTGACCGCGACCTTGAAGGTCTCAAAAAAAACTACCAATTAATGTATCAGGCTTATCGAAATATCTTCCGCCGCTGCGGACTCGACGCGGTCATTATCGAAGCGGATTCCGGGGCCATGGGCGGAGACATGTCCCATGAATTTCTGGTGACCGCGCCGATCGGCGAGGACACGGTCTTGCGTTGTCCTTCATGCCAGAGTTATTTTTCGGTTTCCGGGGAGCGCGTTGAAGGCGCAAAGTGTCCCAAGTGCCGCGAGGGCGTTCTCAAGGGTGAAGTCGCGATCGAACTTGGACATATTTTTCAATTAGGAACGAAATACAGCCAGGCGCAACACGCGCAATTCCTGGATGACGACGGCAAGCAAAAACCGATGATCATGGGCTGTTACGGTATCGGCGTCAGCCGCGTGATCGCCGCGATCATCGAAAAACACCATGATGAACGGGGAATTCAGTGGCCGCGCGAAGTGGCTCCTTTTGACGTGGAAATTGTGCCGCTTCCGGCGGGAACTGAAGCGGCGGAAATCATGGATCTGGCGGACCGTTATTACAAGGATTTGACGGCGACAGGGCATGATATTCTCCTGGATGACAGGCCGGAAACCGCGGGTGTCAAATTTAACGACGCGGATCTGATCGGCATCCCCTTACGGATAATTATCGGCAAGCGTAATCTGGCTGATGGTAAAGTCGAGATCAAGGACCGCCGGACAAACGAGGCGCTGCTTGTGGATAAAAACACGCTGCCCCGGAAATTATCTGAAATCCTTGAAGGAACCTCATGTCTGAAGAATTGACACGGCAACTCCATGAGCTTATAATGCCTTCCATTGCCCGCGCCGGAGTTGACCTCGTCGAATTGACCCTCAAGCGCCGGGGGAGAACACAGGTTGTTGAAGTCCTGGTGGATAAAGACGCCGGCGGGATCACGATCGGCGAATGTTCGGCCATCAATCGTGAAATTTTCAGGCAATGTGACGAAGCACAGATCCTGGGAGAAGATTTTCAAGTGGAAGTGTCCTCTCCGGGGCTGGACCGGCCGTTACGCACCACAAAAGATTTCTCACGAAAGATGGGGCAGTCGATCCGGGTCCATCTGCGCGCGCCGGTCAAGGAGCGGTTGGAATACTCCGGCACTATCGAAGCTGTGAAGGATAACCGGGTGGTGGTGGACACACCCCAAGGATTGATGGAATTAGCCATTGATAACATCCAAAAAGCAGTTCAGGAAATATAACTAAAGAAGGGAATCGGAATGGAAAGCACTGAATTATTGACGATACTCGAGCAACTGGAACGGGATAAAGGCATCGACAAGAAAATCTTGATCGAGGCTGTTGAATCCGCCGTTGCCACGGCCGCGAAAAAGTTGTGGACGGTCGACAAAAATGAGGAGGTCCGTGCCGTGCTGGATACGAAAACCGGACGGATCACCGCTTACGCGGGAAGCCAGGAAATTCGTTCCAGCGAATTTGGCCGCATCGCCGCACAAACCGCGAAACAGGTCGTCATCCAGAAGATCCGCGAAGCCGAAAAAGATGTCGTCTTTAACGAATACCAGGTGCGTATCGGTGAGATCATCGCCGGAGGCATCTACCGCTTTGAGCGGGGGAATATCATCGTCGACTTGGGCAAAACCGAAGCGTACATCCCTAAAAAAGAACAATCGCCTAAAGAAGAATTCCGCCAGGGGGACCGCATCCGGGCCTATGTGCTGGACGTCAAGCGAGACAGCAAAGGTCCCCAGATCCTTCTGTCCCGGGCCAGTCCGAATTTCGTCCGGAAACTTTTTCAGCTGGAAGTCCCGGAGATCTACGAGGGGATCGTCGAGATCAAATCGATCGCCCGTGACGTGGGGGAACGCACCAAGATCGCCGTTTACTCCAAGGACGAAAAGGTCGATTGCGTCGGCGCGTGTGTCGGGATGCGCGGTTCACGCGTCAAGAACATCGTCTCCGAATTGCAAGGCGAGAAGATCGATATCGTCCGCTATTCCCCGGACATCAAGGAATATATCCAGGCGGCCCTCTCCCCCGCGGAGATATCGCAGATCCAGTTGAATTATGATGGGAAGAAGGCAAATATTATCGTCGCGGACGATCAGTTGTCGCTGGCCATCGGCAAGCATGGACAAAACGTCCGTCTGGCAAGCCAGCTGGTCAGCTGGGAACTGGACCTCTTTTCGTTTGATCAATGGAAACAATTGCAGGAACAAGCCGGCGCGGAAGAATCCGTAAACGAAAAAGAGGAAAAAGGGGACGCGGCGGCAGATCAGTCCCAAAATCGTGACCTGGCCGCCCTGACCGGGGTCGGGGGAAAAACCGTGACGCAACTTAAAAGCGCCGGGTTTGATTCATTGGAAAAAATTGCCGCGGCGGACGTCCAAGCGTTAACAAAGGTCAAAGGCCTCGGCGAAGTCAAAGCCCAAAAAATCATCAAGGACGCCAAGTCACTTCTGGGTTCCACAAATGAAGAAAAGGAATAGACATTTATGAAGGTATCGGAATTAGCCAAAGAACTGAATACGACAAGTGATAAAGTCCTGGCGACTTTAAAATCTTTCAGGCTCAAGGCCAGGGATGGCGATCAGGAACTAAGCGTTGCCGTTGCTTCTGTGGTCCGCAGCGAACTGGGGAAAATAAAGAAAGCATCCGTCAGGGCCGAGGGAAAACCGGCGGCAAAAGAGTCCGCGAAAGCCGTTAAACCAGCCAGGAAAGAGGCGGAAGCCAAGCCCAAGGCCGCAAAAGAGGCCGGGAAAGAAGCTAAAAGAGAAATTAAGAAAGAAGTAAAAGAGGTTATTGTCCCTCAAGTCCCAAAACCTGTTGAAAAAAAAGCGGAGGCGCCATCCCCCCCCAAATCGCCGGTCACTGAAACTCCCGCCGCAAAACGGCCGTTTATCAAGCCCAAAATTACCATCAGCCGGGAGCCGATGGTCGCGCTCAAGCCTTTAGTCCGGAAGAAACGAAAAACGGGTGGTTTCGAACAAAGAGGTTTTCCGACAACTCATGAACCGGCAACTCCCGGAACAGTTTATGAAGCCCCCGCGGGGGTCGGCACGCAGCAGGGAGCCGCTACGGTTACTGAAGCCGCGCCCGCTGAAACAAAGCGTCTCGTTGATCTGGAAATCGGCGTCCCCATCAGCGTTAAGGATTTCAGCACAAAAGTCCAGCAAAAACCCAGTGCCATCCTCAAATCGTTGATGCAAATGGGGATTCTGGCGCATATCAACCAGAGCATGGATGCGGCGGTAGTCAGTAAGCTTGCCCGCGAATTCGGATATAATGTCATCAAAATCAAGACGCAGGAAGAACAGCTCATCGAAACCCATCAAAAAGAAGATGAGGACCCCAAGCTTTTAAAACCCCGCGCCCCGGTCATCACGTTCATGGGGCACGTCGACCATGGGAAAACTTCGTTACTTGACCGTATCCGCAAATCAAAGGTCACCGACACCGAGCATGGCGGGATCACCCAGCATATCGGGGCCTATTCGGTCCAGCTTCCCAAAGGACGGATCACATTTCTGGACACACCCGGCCATGAAGCCTTTACGGCGATGCGCGCGCGCGGCGCGCATATTACGGATATCGTTGTCCTGGTCGTTGCGGCGGATGAGGGGATCATGCCCCAGACCGAGGAAGCCATCGATCATGCGCGCGCGGCGAATGTTCCCATTGTTGTCGCTTTGAATAAAATCGACCGCAAGAACGCGGATCCGGACCGTGTCAAAAAGCAATTGTCCGAGCATAACCTTGCCGCGGAAGATTGGGGTGGAAAAACGGTTGTCGTGGGCGTTTCCGCCATGACCGGAGAAGGCGTAGATAATTTGCTCGAATTGATCCTGCTGGAAGCCGAACTGCTGGAATTAAAAGCCAACGCGGACAAAAAAGCGTCGGGGATCATCGTTGACGCCCACATGAGCCCTGGCAAAGGTTCGGTCACAACGCTCATCGTCCAAAGCGGGACATTACGTGAAGGCGACAACATTGTCGTCGGTCCTTTTTATGGCCGCGTGCGCGCGATGATGGATGATCGCGGACGCCCGATCAAGGAGGCCGGACCATCCATGCCCGTTGAGGTTTTAGGTCCGTCCGATGTCCCCGAAGCGGGAGAATTATTTTACGTTTTTGAGGATGAACGCCAGGCCAAAGACATCGCGGCCAAACGCCAGGAACAGCTAAAGAACAGACGCCTGCAAATGACTTCCCGCGTCACCCTGGAAGATCTTTACGCCCAGGTGCAGGAAGGTCACATCAAGGAACTTAATGTCATTATAAAAGCCGACGTGCAGGGGTCTTTGGAGGCGTTGAAAGATTCACTGGCAAAGATCCCCAGCGATAAAGTAAAGATCAAACTTATCCATGCCGGTGTCGGTGACGTGAACTCCTCTGATGTCATTTTGGCGGTCGCCTCCAAGGCGATCATCATCGCTTTTCACGTGGATATCGACGTCCGCGCCAGGAAAGAACTGGAAAAAGACCCCGTCGATGTGCGGCAATACCGGATCATCTATGACGCCGTCAATGACATCCGAAAAGCACTGGAAGGCCTTTTGGACGCGAAGCTCCGCAAGAAATTTCTGGGGCGCGTGGAGATCCGCGAGGTCTTCAAATTATCCAAGCAGGGGACCGTGGCCGGATGTTATGTCACCAAAGGCCGCGTCACCCGCAAGGACCACGTTGATATCGTGCGTAACGGAGAGCCGGTATACACCGGCACGGTGTCCGGCCTTAAGCGTTTCAAGGATGACGTGAAAGAAGTCACCGAAGGCACCGAATGCGGCATCAGTTTCGCGGGATTTGCCGGGTTTGAGGCCGGCGACATCATCGAGGCCTACGAGATCGAGAAAATCGCGCAAAAGATATGAAAAAAACCGTTTTTAGCGCCATGCGCCCGACGGGTAAACTTCATTTGGGACATCTCGTCGGCGCCCTCGACAATTGGCTGGAACTGCAAGAAAAACACGCCTGCATTTTTTCGATCGTCGACTGGCACGCGCTCATGAGCGAATATGAGCAAAGCACAGAGATCGCGGAAAACATCATGGATATGGCCCTGGACTGGATGGCCTGCGGCATTGATCCTGAAAAATCGATCATCTTTGTCCAATCGCATGTTCCGGAACATCTGGAGTTGCAGATGATCCTCGCCTGCATAACCCCGCTGGGGTGGCTGGAGCGAAACCCGACGTACAAAGAACAACTGCGCGAGATCAAAACACGCGATCTGCAGACATACGCCTTTCTCGGGTATCCTGTTTTACAGGCCGCCGACATCCTTCTGTACAAAGCCGGCGCGGTTCCCATCGGGGAAGACCAGTTGCCGCACATTGAACTGACGAGAGAAATGGCCCGGCGGTTCAACCATATTTACAAAACGGATTTTTTTGCCGATTGCGAGGCGATTTTGACGGAAACACCGCGTCTTTTAGGGTTAGACGGCCGCAAGATGAGTAAAAGCTATAAAAATACGGTTAACCTCTCCGACAGCCCGCAGGAAATTGTCAGGAAAGTCAAAACGATGTTCACGGACCCTAAACGCATTAAATTGTCCGATCCCGGTCACCCTGACAAATGCAATGTTTATAGTTATTACAAGGTTTTTTCTCCGCAGCGGGCCGACGATGTGCACCAGTGGTGCACCCACGCGCAAAAAGGATGTACGGAATGTAAAACGATCCTGGGGGAAGCGATCGTTGACCGGTTGGCGGACTTTCAGGAGAAACGCAACGACCTGGCCAAATGCAAAGAGCGTGTCCGTGAGGTTCTGGACCACGGGCAGAAACGCGCCCAAAAAATCGCCCGGGAAACCATGGGCCAGGTCAAAGAGATCGTGTTCGGCCGATAGGCGAAAAAAAATAAATCGAACAACGATTAACGGAAACAGATTATGGGATACAAACTGAAGCTGGAAATATTTGAAGGGCCGCTGGATCTGTTGTTGTATCTTATTAAAAAAGACGATATCGACATCCACGACATCCCCATCAGCCAGATCACCGAACAATACATGCAGTACATTAGTATGATGAAAATGCTCGATCTGGATGTCGTCGGCGATTTTCTCGTGATGGCCGCGACTCTGATGCAGATCAAGTCAAGGATGCTTCTGCCGCCGGACCCCAATGAGCAGCCTGAAGAAGAACTCGACCCGCGCGATGAACTGGCCCGCCGCTTGCTGGAATATAAAAAATTCAAGGAGATCGCCGAAGCCCTTAAGAAAAAAGAGACCCTGCAACAGGACTTTTTCGGCCGTAACATCGATCCCGGCGCGCTCCAGCAGCTGCGTGAAGAATCCAGGGAAATTTATTATGAGGCCAGTCTTTTCGATCTGATCAGCGCCCTGTCCGAAGCGCTCAAGAAAGCCCCGGAAGAAGTGATCCACGAGATCATCACGGAAGAATTTACGGTCGAAAAAAAATTGCATGACATCTTGCATCTTTTGCTCAAGGAGTCCCCGATCCGGCTGCAAGACCTTTTTGAGCGCGCTCGCACGAAGATCGAGATCATCGTGACGTTTTTGGCCGTCCTGGAGCTGATCCGTTTAAAAGAGCTCATTGCCGTCCAGAAAGGTGTCTTTGGCGAAATCGAGGTCATGCGTAACCAGAAACAAATTATCCCCATGGGTGAGGACACGGACGATGGAAGAGCGCAAAGCGATCCTGTTCAATCAGGAAACTGAAGAGGACCGGGTCTACAGTTTGTCCCTGCGCCCCGCGCAGTTAAGCGAATTTGTGGGGCAAACTGAACTGATGGCCAACCTTCAGGTGTCGCTGCAAGCGGCCAAAGGGCGGGAGGAATGCCTCGAACATATCTTGTTCTCGGGGCCGCCGGGTTTGGGAAAAACGACCTTGGCGAATATCGTCGCCCATGAGATGGGCGCGCGCATCACCATCACCTCCGGCCCGGCCATCGAACGCGCCGGGGACCTGATCGGGATCCTCACAAATCTCGGAGAAGGCGACATCCTTTTTATCGACGAGATCCACCGCCTCTCGAAGGTCGTCGAAGAATTCTTGTACCCGGCCATGGAAAGTTTCAAGATCGACTTTGTCGTGGACAAGGGTCCGTACGCCAGGACGATCAATTTCAACCTCAAACCATTTACACTTATTGGCGCGACGACCCGCAGCGGCCTTTTGGCCGCGCCGTTACGCGAGCGTTTCGGGATATTTCATCACCTGGATTTTTACAGCGCCCAGGAATTAAGCCGGATCGTGGCCAACTCCGCCCAAAAACTTAATGTGCGGCTCGAGGCGCAGGCCGCGCTGGAGATCGCGCGCCGCGCGCGGGGAACGCCGCGCATCGCCAACCGGCTGCTGCGCCGCGTGCGCGATTACGCGCAGGTCAAAACAAAAACCGGGAATATTACCGCCGGCGTCGCGGATGAGGCGTTGCGCGCCATGGCCATCGATGAGATCGGCCTCGATGACAAAGACCGCAAGCTCCTGAAGGTGATCGCGCAGCATTACAAGGGAGGACCCGTCGGCATCGAAACGCTGGCCGCCACCCTCAACGAGGAAATGGACACGATCGTCGATGTGATCGAGCCCTATCTGTTGAAGATCGGCTTTTTAAAACGCACGCCCCGCGGCCGCGAGCTCACGCAAACGGCAGGCGAGCATTTGAAGGTCCTTCCGGCCGCCAAAGAAACCCAGCCAAAGCTTTATTGATCACCATGGGACTAGCCAAAACGTTCATCATCCTCGGTATTGTCTTTATCCTCATAGGCGGCATTTTATCCTTTGCCGGAAAAATCCCCTGGCTGGGCCGCCTGCCCGGGGATATTGTCATCAAAAAAGAGAACTTTTCCTTTTATTTTCCGCTGACCACATGCCTGTTATTAAGCGCCCTGCTAAGTTGCGGTCTTTTCTTATGGCGACAGCGATGATCCGCGTGCTCATCGCGGTCGGTCTGCTGGCGGGAAATTGCGCGTATGCCCGCGCGGCCGGACCGTCCAAAGAAAAGTATGTCCGTGTGGCCATTTCAAACGACATCCATGAACTGAACTTTTCCATACGGGGCAAGTACAAGATCCTCGACCTTCGATCCGGCGCGGTCCTCGAAGAGGGAAGGAGTCTGCGGGAGTCCCGTCTTTCCACGCATCCAGGCGGCATCAAGATCAACAACGAGGAATATCCTTTACGCAAAATCCGCGTGACGTCCACCAGGGACATCACACTATATCAGGCGGATAGAGCGCAACGTTACCGCGGGGCGCTGGACATCATCCAGAAACCCAATAAGAAATTTCTGGTCGTCAACACCATCGAGCTCGAACAATACATCCGCGGCGTTTTGTACCACGAAGTTTCGCACCGCTGGCCGATGGAGGCGATGAAGGCCCAGGCCGTGGCCGCCCGTACCTACGCGCTTTATCAGATGAAAAAAAATAAAAATAACGAATACGATGTGACCGGCGACATTTACTCCCAGGTCTACGGCGGCAAAAATTCCGAACGCTTCCGCACCAATATCGCGGTCAAGCGTAGTTTGGGGGAAATCCTTGTCTATGATCATAAAATCCTGCCGGCGTATTTTCACGCTTCCTGCGGCGGCCACACGGAAAGCGCCAGGAATATCTGGGGAGAGAACCTGCCGCCGCTCTCCGGCGCGCCGTGTCCATTCTGCGCGCTCGCGCCGCACGCGAACTGGAAGAAGAATTTCCGTTCCAAAGATATCCAGGACAAGCTTAACGCCAACGGATATACCCTTGGCCCGATCCACGATATCCATGTGGTGAGCCGTAACCAGAGCGGCCGGATCAATAATCTGGTCCTCACGGCCCGTGACGGCAAGACGACAACGATCCCCGGCATCAAATTCCGCGCGATCATCGGCCCGAATATTATCAAAAGTAACAAGTACGAAATTATCATGAAGGGTTACTACTTTGACTTGGTCGGCAAGGGCTGGGGGCACGGAGTGGGGATGTGCCAGTGGGGCGCGCACCAGATGGCCGAGGATCGGCATAAATACGACGAGATTCTTGCCTTTTATTATCCCGGCGCGCAAATCACCGATTACCGCGAACAGCCGCCCGTTGACCTTCCCTGACAGACATGGATCCCGAGAATACATTACGGCTCTGCGAATTCGATTTTGATCTGCCGCAGGAATTGATCGCCCAATATCCGTTGCGTCAGCGTGATCAGGCGCGGCTGATGGTCATTGACCGCCAGAACCAGGCGATTTCCCACGACGTATTTGCCAAGGTAGAAAAATATTTACCGCCCGGTTCCTGTATTGTGCTCAATGACAGCAAAGTCATCCCCGCGCGGCTCCTGGGCCGCCGCGAGAAAACACCGGGCAAGGTCGAGGTCTTTCTTTTGAAGAAACTTCCCGAAGGGGACGGATGTTCTTATGAAGCATTGATCCGGCCGCTCAACCGGCTCGAACTCAATGAAAAGATACAGTTCAACGGCGGCAGCCTGACCGCCGAGATCACTGATATCGGGAAACGGATCGTGAGGTTCAACCGTAAGAATATTCCGGCACAATTGCAAAGGCACGGCCACATGCCGCTGCCGCCGTACATCAAGCGCGCCGATGAACCGCTGGACCACAAATACTACCAGACCGTGTACGCCCGCAAACCAGGTTCCGTGGCTTCACCCACGGCGGGGTTGCACTTTACACCGGCGTTATTGAACGCGTTACGCGAGAAAGGACACGGGATCGAAACCGTCACGCTGCATGTCAATCTGGCGACGTTCCGCATGGTGGAAGCGCAAGACATCACGCGGCACAAGATGCACACCGAAGAATATTCACTCACAAAAAAAAGCTTTGTCTCCATTCAACAGGCAAAAACGGAGGGCCGTAAAATCGTTGCCGTGGGCACAACGTCCTGCCGGGTCCTGGAAACATCGGTGGAGGATCCTTCCCGGCTGGCCGGAGAAACAGATATTTTTATTTATCCCGGATATACGTTCCGCTCCGTTGATGTTATGATAACGAACTTTCATTTGCCGCGCAGCACGTTGTTGATGCTCGTCTACGCCTTCGGCGGGACAAAACTGATGAAGAAGGCCTACGCGCGGGCGATCCGGGAAAAGTATCGGTTTTATAGTTACGGTGACGCGATGATTATTGTTTAATTGAATCGTATTTCGTATCTCGTATATCGTATCTCACAAACGACGAGATACGAGCGACGAGATACGAGATACGGACACAATATGTTCCAACTTATCAAAAAAGACGCGAAAACAAATGCCCGGCGCGGGGTTATCCGCACCGCGCATGGCGATATCCAGTCGCCATTTTTTATGCCGGTGGGGACCAACGCCACGGTCAAGACGCTGACCAACGAAGATCTGCTGGAATTGGACTCGCAGATTGTCCTCTCGAATACGTACCATCTTTTCCTGCGCCCGGGGATGGACGTCATCAGCCAAGCCGGAGGCCTGCACAAATTCATGGGTTGGGAGCGCCCGATCCTCACCGACAGTGGCGGCTACCAAGTCTTCAGTCTTTCCAGACTTCGAAAATTAAATGACGAAGGTGTTTCTTTCCAATCGCATATCGACGGCTCAACGCAGTTTTTTTCACCGGAGAAGGTTATTGAGATCGAGGAGGTCCTCGGATCGGACATGATCATGCCGCTGGATGAGTGCGCGCCGTATCCGTGCGAACGAAAAGAGGCGGAAATTTCCGTCAAGCGCACAACGCTTTGGGCCAAACGTTCCCGCGACCATTTCCTGGCGCGGACAATGCAAGGCAACCAACATTTATTCGGTATTGTGCAGGGCGCGACCTATAAAGATCTGCGCGAGCGTTCCGCCAGGGAAATAATCGACATCGGATTCGACGGCTACGCCGTGGGCGGAGTAAGCGTGGGGGAACCAGTCGAGGTTATGTTTGAAACGCTCGATTGGGTGATGCCGTTCTTGCCGGCGGACCGGCCGCGGTATTTTATGGGCATTGGCACGCCGGACCAGATCGTGCGTGCCGTGGCCGAAGGCATCGATATGTTCGACACATGCATCCCGACGCGTTACGGCCGTAACGGCTCGGCGTTCACCTCCGCGGGGCGCAAAGTGATCCGCAATGCCCAATACGCGACCGATTTTACTCCGTTGGATAACCAATGCGACTGCGTGGTGTGCCGCAAATACACCCGCGCCTATATCCGGCATCTCGTGAACGTCAACGAGATCCTGGGGCTAAAATTAATTTCATATCACAACGTGTATTTTTATGTTAATTTGATGAAGCAAATCCGGCGTGCCATCGACGCGGATGATTACGCGGATTTCCAGAAACAATTTCTGGCGCAGTATTGTCCAAAGGACAGTGAAGGAGAGGCCATTGCGTTTTGACATCATCACCATATTTCCGGCAATGTTTGAACCGATCCTTAATGAATCGATCATCAAACGGGGGCGGGAGAAAAAGAAGGTGGCGATCCGTGTCCACGACTTGCGCGCGTACACCAAAGACAGGCACAGGAAGGTCGACGACCGCCCTTTTGGCGGCGGGCCCGGCATGGTGATGACACCGCAGCCTTTCTTCGACGCGATCAAGAAAATTAAAGGCGACCGCAAGGCCAAGGTTCTTCTGATGTCCCCCTCCGGCAAACGGCTCACCCAAAAACTCGCCCGCGATCTGGCTAAACAAAAAAATCTGATCCTGCTTTGCGGCCATTACGAAGGGGTGGACGAGCGGGTGCGGCAAAAATGCGTTGATGAAAGCATCTCCATCGGAGATTATGTCTTGACCGGCGGCGAGATCCCGGCGATGGTCCTGATTGATTGCCTTACGCGGCTTGTTCCCGGAGTTTTAGGCAAAGAGGCCTCCCTGGAAGACGAATCGTTTGAAGATGGTCTGCTCGAATACCCCCACTATACCCGTCCCGCAAATTTTCGTGGCACAAAGGTACCGGATGTGTTATTATCTGGCCATCATTTAGCCATCAGCAAATGGCGCAAAGAGCAGGCCCGGCGCGTAACACGGCGTAATCGTCCGGACTTGATCAAATAAGTAACTTACTCTCTACTATTATTTTAGGAGGTTATTATGCTAGCAACACACGCGGAAAAAATCATACAAGACATCGACAGCGGGTCGCTACGCGCGCAGCTGCCGGATTTCAAGGTCGGCGACACGGTCAAAATGAAAATCAAGGTGCGCGAGGCCGACAAGGTCCGTTTGCATCCTTTTGAGGGTACCGTCATCAGCAAAACCGGCCGGGGATTAAAAAGCACCTTCACCGTGCGCAAGGTTACCTTCGGAGAAGGTGTTGAAAGGGTATTCCCGATCCATTCGCCGGTTATCGACAGTTTGCAGGTCGTCAACAAAGGTGTGGCCGAACGCTCCAAGCTTTATTACTTGCGCGGACGCACCGGCAAAGCCGCCCGCGTCAAGAAGGAACAAGTCTCAATCCAACAGTAATTTTTGTATCTCGTATCTCGTATTTCGTTTTTGCGAAATACGAGCGACGAGATACGAAATACGTATTAAAATATGCTAGCCATTGAGGATAAGACCAGAAGAGCTGGTTTTAACCTCGTCATCGGTGTCGATGAGGCGGGCCGGGGCCCGCTGGCCGGCCCGGTGGTCGCGGCCGCCGTTGCCTTGCGTCGAGCTGACTTTTCCGTTCCCGTCCGGGATTCCAAAAAGCTCTCCCACGCCCAGCGCGAAGAAGCTTTTCATGAAATTTACAAGCGCTCCTACGTCGGCGTCGGGATCATCAGTGAAAACGTCATCGACCAAAACAATATCCTCCAGGCCACATTTTTCGCGATGCATAACGCCGTTGTCAATCTCATCGCGTGGCTTTCTCCGGTGATGACCAGCCAAAAGAATTTTGCGAAGACCGTATGCCTTCTTATCGATGGCAACTGCTTCCGCTCTGACCTGCCGTACCATTACAAAACGATCATCAAAGGCGATGAACGCGTTCTTTCGATTATGTGCGCTTCGGTCGTCGCGAAAGTGGTCCGA
Organism: Candidatus Omnitrophota bacterium; assembly: GCA_003522725.1. GTDB lineage: Bacteria > Omnitrophota > Gorgyraeia > Zapsychrales > Zapsychraceae > UBA10015. Next base: position 45,963 of record DPIG01000078.1, on the reverse strand, counting down.
GACCGGATCTTGAACATTTACCACCGGGTTTACCCGGGATATGGGTTCAACCGGCACAAAGGCTACGCGACCGAAGGACACAAAGAAGCGATCCGGCGCCTGGGCCCGTCGTTGATCCAGCGCCGGAGTTTTCAGTGCCAGCTATGACGCAAGAACGCCTTGATCTTGGAAAGCTCGGGGAAGAACAAGCGGTGGCGCGGCTGAAAAAAGAAGGCTACCGTGTCATTGCGCGCAACTATCGCAACGCCTTCGGCGAGATCGATATCATCGCCCAGGATGGTAAAACGCTGTGTTTCATTGAAGTACGCACCCGTACCCAAGACTGGCACGGGCATCCTTTTGAGTCGATTTCTCCGGTCAAACAAAAGAAGATCATCCGCGCGGCGCGGGGTTATCTGGCGCGACAAGACACCGAAGACGTCGAAGCGCGTTTTGACGCGGTGGCCGTGATCCCCGATGACGCCGGCGGCTTTACGGTCGAACTCATCAGAAACGCGTTTGAGATTGAATAATTTGATCCAGGGAAAACCATGAAACGGTCATTGAATATCTTGTCGGCGAGCGTTGTCCTTTTATTGACCGCGACCGCGGCCATGGCCGGCGCCATTTACCAGGATTTCGAACCCGCCAACGGGTCCGATGAATATGGCTGGGGATTTAACGCCGCCGTTGTCACCCCTTCCAGCGCGCAGGTCCATTCCGGCGCACGCTCCTGGAAGGTCCAGGCGCCCGATTTTTGGGGAGGAACAAGGATCCAGTCGCAGACCCAGCGCTGGGACATGGATTTCCAGCCGCAACGCAACGACCGCCTCACGTTCTGGGTTTACGCCCTGCCGTCGCAAGGCAACAACAATAACGTCGGCGTGAAATTCTTCGACACAACTAATTATTTCAATAACGGCTTTGAGGTCTGGACCGCACAAACCGCGCGTTTCGCGCAGTGGACCCGGTTGACCGTTTTGTTCAGTCAGCTGCCGGCGAACTTCGACCTCACGCATATCAACAAGATCGAATTCATCAACTATTGGCCAGGGACGTATTATCTGGACGATCTCAACGTTGTTCTGGATGACCGGATTTATCAGGCCTTCGAACGCTGCGTTTCGCCCGGCGATTGCGGCTGGGCGTGGGACGGGACGGTCGCTCTGGAACGAAACGTTGTCTATGAAGGGACACAATCCTGGAAATTGACCACCACCGCCAACTGGGCAGGCACCGGCATCCAGTCGCAGGAAAATAAATTCGTCCCGCCCGACCAGCAGACGCCCTGGAACGTGGATCTTAACCCCGCGCAAAACGACCGGCTGACCTTCTGGGTTTACGCGCTCGCGGCAAACGGGCTGGACAGCAATGTCGGCGTGCAATTTTTCGATAACGGCGACCATTTTGTGGACCCGGTCGTTGTCTGGACGACCAAACGGGCGGTGCGCGGGCAATGGACACAACTGGCCGTTCCCTTTAGCGGATTACCCGCCGGCCTGGACCTCAGCGGCATCAACAAGATCCAGTTCCAGTTTTTCTGGCCCGGAGTTTACTACATCGATGATATCAGGGCCATTAAAACACCGCCGACCGTCGTTGTTTCAGAATCGGCCCAGGGAGTGGCCGCGGCGTGGGACGCGATTGCCGGCGCGGGCGCGTACGAATTGCAGGAAAGCGTCGCGGGACCGCAGGGACCATGGACGACCATTTACGAGGGGACGGGCCTTTCTTCTTTTATCAAACCTTTGTCCCCACGGTGGCTGCGGGTCCGCTGGAAAGAGGACGTCACCTCCACTGACCCGATCCCCTATATTTCGCGATGGAGCGAGGTTGTTTATTCGCTCCGTCCTCCGGTCTTGCTTCGCCATCCAAGGTTCGCCTTTGCCGGATTGCAGTGGGAACCGCTCGAGTTCGCCGACCAGTATGAGATCCAGAAAGGCCCGTCCCGTAACGGGCCCTGGACGGAAATATACCGCGGCCCGCACGCTTTGCTGCCAGCCGCGAGTTATTATGAAGAAGGCTCATGGTACCGCATCCGCGCGCATTTAAGGACCGGATTAACGGACATCTTCGATTCGACCGGTTGGAGCCCGGCATTGCCGGTCACTTCCCTCGAAGGCGGGTATCTCAAGACGGACGGCATGGCTATCCTGGAAATGGATGGCCTTGGTGATCCGATCCTCCTGGGGGGCGTCAATCTGGGGAACCTGTTATTGATCGAGCCGGAATTTACCGGGATCGGAGGCGGGTACACCGCCGCGAACCCAAACGATGATGACGACTTCAGCATCCGCGCGGAATTGGTCCGCAGGTTCGGGTCGGCAAATCTTCTTAACGCGTATCAGGACGCGTATATCCAAACGATCGATCTGGACCACTTGATGCGTATGGGCGTCAATCTGGTCCGCCTGCCGATTTATTATGAAGCCCTGCAAGATTCAACCGGCGCGTTCACAAACTTCACCAAACTGGATTGGATCATCGAGCAATGCGCCAACCGCGGGATCTACGTCCTGTTGGACCTTCACGGCGCGCCGGGGGCGCAAAGCGACGAGGCGCATTCCGGCCGCGCGAACTACAACAAACTTTTCGAGAACGGCCCTGACGGCGCCGCGCACCGCGCCAAGACCATCGAATTCTGGACGGCGGTCGCGTCACGTTACGCTTTTTTGACCAATGTCATGGGTTATGATCTTTTGAATGAACCTTTTGGCGCCTTGGACCACGACCCGACCTTCACCGGGCCCGCCGGCCTTTGGCCATTTTATAACGCGCTCTATCAGGCGATCCGCGCGGTTGACCCCAGGCACATCATTGTCATGGAAAGCGTCCCCAGCGAATTCGACTGGGACACCCTTCCGCACCCCAACGTTTACGGCTGGCAAAATGTCGTCTACGAATTCCATTATTACGGGTTCGAATTCGACAGTTTTGGAAATATCATCGGCATTAAAGACGTCCCCGGACACCGCGCGTACCTCGACGGCAAGGTGAACAATTCCGCGCAGGAAATCTTCAACGTGCCGGTCTTCATCGGCGAATTCAACGGCTTCAATCAGCGGGCCAACTGGGACTATTTTTTGGCGACATTCCGCAATAAAAACTGGCACTGGGCGATGTGGACGTACAAGGCGCACCAGACGCAATACCCCACCGAGTGGGGTTTGTTTATGCATGACGTCTACAATGACGCGCCGCCCGACGTCAGCACGGATTCCCAAGTCCAGCTGGAACAAAAATTCGGCAAATACGATACCGCGGCCCATCATTCACCTAATATTTCCTTAACGGGGATCCTCGAGGGATATCTTTCGGTTAAAGGGCCGGCCCGGATCATGTCGCCCACGCCGGGCAGTCAGATCGATACGGCGAACGTGACCTTCCGCTGGACAATGAATCCCGACGCGACGCAATATTACCTGTGGCTGGGGACCGCTCCCAACACAAAAAACGTCGGCAATATCAACGCGGGATCAAATACTTCCGTCACCGTGACCGTCCCGCTGGATGGCACACCGCTTTACGCGTCCATCTGGTCCAAAGTCAAAGGGAAATGGGCCAAAGACCATGAAGTGAGCTATACCCGCGCCGACCAACGGGCCCGGATCATGTCGCCCGCGCCGGGGAGCCAGATCGATACGGCGAACGTAACATTCATCTGGACGACGAATCCGGCGGCAGCGCAGTATTATCTGTGGCTGGGGACCGCTCCCAACACGAAAAACGTCGGCAATATCAATGCGGGATCAAATACTTCCGTCACCGTGACCGTCCCGCTGGATGGCACACCGCTTTACGCGTCCATCTGGTCCAGGGTCAACGGCATATGGGTCAAAGACCATGAAGCAAGTTATACGCGCAGTAACAAAAAAGCCCTGATCACTTCGCCCGTACCCGGCAGTCAGATCACGACCACTAGCGTGATGTTTGCCTGGACGGCAAATCCCGCGGCAACACAGTATTATTTGTGGTTGGGTACTGCTCCAAGCATCAACAACGTCGGTAACATCAATGCCGGAATGAATACTTCGGTAATTGTAAACGTCCCCTTGGATGGCACACCGCTTTACGCGTCCATCTGGTCCAGGGTCAACGGCATATGGGTCAAAGATCATGAAGTGAGCTATACCCGCGCCGACCAACGGGCCCGGATCATTTCACCTGCGCCGGGGAGCCAGATCGATACGGCGAACGTAACGTTCATCTGGACGACGAATCCGGCGGCAGCGCAGTATTATCTGTGGCTGGGGACCGCTCCCAACACGAAAAACGTCGGCAATATCAATGCGGGATCAAATACTTCCGTCACCGTGACCGTCCCGCTGGATGGCACACCGCTTTACGCGTCCATCTGGTCCAAGGTCAACGGCATATGGGTCAAAGACCATGAAGCGAACTATACCAGGATCCTGCAATAAAGTGGGACACAGTACTTATTCCCGGGACCTTCCGGGATCGCCCCAAGCTCATGTCCGGGTCTGTCTGAATTCGGTCAACGTTGACCGAATTGATATTTTGAACCAGCCATAAATTGTTGCCGGTTTGATTGAAATGGCGCGGGGTTTGGGTTATGATGGCGCACATGACCCTTAATATCGTTATCCCCATGGCCGGGCGCGGCAGCCGCTTTCAGGAAGCGGGTTATACCCTGCCCAAACCCCTCATCGAGGTCCACGGCAAGGCCATGATCGAACTGGTGGTCCATAATCTCCGTCCCAAACGCCCGCACAGGTTCATTTTTTTATGCCTTAAAGAGCATCTCGAAAATTATCGCATCGACCAAAAATTGAAAAAACTGGCCCCCGGCTGCCGCATCGTGACCGTGGAGTCGATCACGCAAGGCGCTGCATGCACGGTCCTTCTGGCCAAAGATCTCATCGGCACCGACCAGCCGCTGATGCTCGCCAATTCCGACCAGTGGGTCGATTTTTCCATTGAAGATTATTTACAGACGTTTGACGCGTCGTCCTGGGACGGGGCGATCCTCACGATGACCGCCACCGACCCCAAGTGGTCGTTCGTCCGGCTTGATGAACGCGGAGAAATCACCGAAGTGGTTGAGAAACAAGCCGTGTCCGACGAAGCCACCGTGGGTGTTTACAATTATCGCCGCGGAAAGGATTTTGTCCGCGGCGCCGAGGGCATGATCCGCAAGAACCTGCGGGTCAACAACGAATTTTATGTCGCGCCGGCGTTTAATGAACTGCTCCAGGAAGACAAAAGGATCGGCTACGTCAATATCGGCAGCGACACCGAAGGCATGTACGGGCTGGGGACGCCGCAGGACCTGGAGCGTTTTCTCGGCCTGCCGGTCGCGCGCAAGGCCGTATCTTTCTGAAGGGATCGAAAAAAATGGATTTCAGCCTGGTTGTCCCTTTGTGGAACGAAGAGAAGAATGTCCCGTTGTTGGTCCGCGACTTGGTCGCGAGCGGTCTTCTCCAGAACGGTTTGTCCCAGGTCATCCTGGTCAACAACGGCTCAACGGACCGGACGGGGGCGGTCGTCGATGATCTCGCGCAACAAAACTCCTGGATAAGGGGTATCCATCTTCCCGAAAATCTCAATTACGGCGGCGGCGTTTATGAAGGGCTCAAACACTGCCGGACGGACATCGTCGCGTACATCCCCGGCGATCTGCAGGTCAGCGCCGGTGATCTTTTAAAAGTCTGGGAGCGATACCGCGCCGCTTGTGCGCAACGCCAAAACAGGGTCATGGTCAAAGGCCGGCGCACGGTCCGTGAAGACGGATGGAACACGCGTGTCGTCAGCGTCATTTATACTGTCCTGGCCAATATCCTTCTGGGAGTGCGCGTCAAAGACGTCAACGGCCTGCCGAAAATGTTCCACAAAGATCTTTTAAATTTCTTGCCGGGTACTAAAATGAAAACGTTCGTGTTCGACGCGCAATTGCTTTTGACGGCGCGCAAGAACCGCTGGCCCGTGCATGAGGTGCCCGTGGCTTTTCACGCCCGGCGTCAGGGCGTGTCCAGCTGGTCGCGCAAACGCGTGAACGTCTATCGCACCACGCTGGAGCAGATGTTCCAGCTCAAACGGCTTTACCCGTAGGATTTTTATATGCACATCCTGGCGCACCGCGGGAATTGGCGGTCGAAAAAAGAAAGAAATAGCTTTCCGGCCATTCGCCGGGCCGCTAAAATGGGGTTTGGTGTTGAAACGGACGTACGCGATTCCGGAGGAAAGCTGGTCATCGCGCATGATCCGGCATCCAGGCGAAATCCCGGCGCCGAAAAGGTCTTTGAACTTTTTGCCCGGAACATCAAAGACCAAACGCTGGCCATCAACGTCAAGGCCGACGGCCTGCAAGGTCTGATCCAGAGTCTGGCGCGTCGTTACCGGGTGCGTCATTATTTTGTCTTTGATGCCAATATCCCGGAACTGGTTGTTTATCGCGACCGTAAAATCCCGTTTTTCACCCGGCAAAGCGAATTTGAACCACGGCCGGTTTTGTGGGAACACGCCGCGGGAGTTTGGCTGGACTCATTTAAAACCGACTGGTTCACAGCGCGTACCATCGAAGAACATTTGAAATCGGGCAAAGATGTTTGTGTGGTTTCACCGGAACTGCACGGACGCGGACATGAGCGTCTCTGGCGATTGTTAAAAAACCCCGCGTTGCGCCGCCATCAACAGCAGTTGTTCTTGTGCACCGACTTTCCGGCCAAGGCGGACGATTTTTTCAACACCGAGGAGTAAAATGGGGAAGATAAAGGCGGTCATTTTTGACATGGACGGGGTCCTCATCGACGCCAAGGAATGGCATTACGCGGCCCTCAACCGGGCTTTGGACTATTTCGGCATGAGCCTGAGCCGCCTGGAACATGTGACGACCTACGACGGCTTTCCGACCCGCAAAAAACTCGAGATGCTGTCCATCGAAAAAAGCCTGCCGCACGAATTGCACGATTTTATCTGCCGCCTCAAGCAGCAATACACGCTTGAGGAGATCACGCTCAAATGCAAGCCGCAGTTCATCCACCAGTACGCGCTTTCGCGGCTGAAAAAAGAAGGGTACAGGCTGGCCGTGTGCTCCAATTCCGTGCGGGACACCATTGACCTGATGCTGCGCAAAGCGGACCTCATGCCGCATCTGGAATTTTTCCTTTCCAACGAAGACGTGGAACACCACAAGCCGCACCCGCAGATGTACCAAAAGGCCATCTCGCGCTTCGGACTTTCGCCCGCCGAGTGCCTGATCGTTGAAGATAACCCGCAGGGCATCAAGGCCGCGCGGGAAAGCGGCGCGCATCTCCTGGAGGTGAAAGACCCCAAAGACGTGTATTACGACAACATTATCGAGCGCGTCACAGAGATCGACGCGGGGGCAGGCGCGTGATCAATATCCTTATTCCCATCGCCGGAAAATCCAGGATCTTCGAAGACCAGTTCTTTCCCAAACCGCTTTTTGAGATCAATGACCGGACCATGATCGAATACCCGCTGACCGCGTTAAACCGCATCCAGGAAACGAAACGTTTCGTTTTCGTTGCCAGGGAGGACGAATGCGTCAAATTCCATCTCGACAAGACCCTCAAGCTCCTGACCGGCAGGGACACCGTGATCATCCGCCAGCAGACCGAGACCAAAGGCGCGGCCTGTTCCTGTCTTCTCGCGATCGATCACATCAACAACGATTCGCCTTTGATCATCTCCAACGCCGACCAGTATCTGGATATCGACTACAACGTCCTTTTGAAATATTTCCTCGACCAGGACGTCGACGGCGGGGTGGTCTGTTTTGATTCCGTGCATCCGCAATGGTCCTACGCGAAGCTCGACGCCGACCGGACGATCCTGCAGACCGCCGAAAAAAACCCCATCAGCCGTCATGCCATCGCCGGGCTCTACTACTTCAAACGGGGGCGCGACTTCATCGAGGCCGCCGAGAAAACCATCGAAAAGCAAGCCCACGTCAACGGGATCTACTACATCGCCCCCGTCTATAATGAACTTGTCCTTAAGGGCTGCCGTCTCAAGGCTTTCCTGGTCGAGAACGACCGGTATTATTCTTTTTATTCCTTCGCCAGGATCAGGGAATTCGAAAAATTGAACATCAAGATCTAAATGGGCGACACACCGCAGATCCTTGATCTTGAAATTTTCCGCGTCAACGATTTTCTCCCCGTCACCCCTCCGGTCAATGAATTCTTCGGCGGGATGCTGTCCTTGATCCAGACCCGTCCCGTTCTTCCGGCCGCGGCCGGCATGATCTTTGCGCTTGCCGGATTGGCATTTTTTCGCCGGCGGATGCGGCCGTTGTTCTGGCAAAACCTGTCCTTGGGGCTCATCGCGTTTCTGTCGGTCCTTTTAAGCTTGAAGGTCAGCGAAGGCTGGGATGAATTCTTCATCAACCTGCGGCATTCCTACGTCCTCACCCACGCGGGACATTACAGCTATAACGCCGCGAATATGGCCGAAGGGACGGTCGACTTTCTGCCGTTTTTTCTGACCGGGGTTTTGGGCAAACTTTCTTTTCCTTTAGTCGAGACCGCCGTCTGTTTTTCCCTTTTGGGAAACGTACTTGTCATTGCCGCCGGATGGCTCATCCTGCGGGCGCTTGTCGTTGATGAACCGGCATGCCTGGCCTTTACGCTGGCCCTGGGCGTTTTCCCTTGCGTCATCTTCGTCGGCGGGTCGGGGTTTATGGCAACATTATTCACGGGCCTGGTCCTTTTGAGCGTTTATTTCCTGACTTTCGCGCCGCCGGAAAAACGCGGGGCCGGGCTGGTCATTCTCGCCTTCCTGCCGCTGGTGCGGATCGAAGGGATCGTGTTCACCTTTCTGATGTGGCTTTGCCTTTACCTCGAACGGCCCTCCCTGAAAAAAGCTTTGGGAACAGGGCTTTTTCTGGTGACGCCGTTCGCGTTTCTGACCCTGGCGCGCAAATTTTTCTTTGGGCACCCTGTCCCCGCGCCGGTCATTTTCAAGAATACGGCGGGGGACCCTGCTTATTTACGGGCAGGGTTGGGCCAGCTGCAGTTTTTATTGCAGTATTTTCAATCGCACATCTTTGCCTTATTGAGCGTCATTCCGATCGGGTTTTGTTTTTATAAAAAACTGCTGCCTTCGAAAATCTTCCTGCCTCTGGGCGTGACGGCTGTTTTTTGTTCGCTTTATTTTACCGGCGGGGGAGACTGGTTTCCGTTTCCCTGGAACCGTTATCTGATGCCGTTTACACTGCTGTTTACGATCTGCGCGTGGGCGTTTATTTATAAAGCCGTCACGCCGTTCGTGCGCCATCAGGGCGCGCGGACGGCAATCGCTCTGGCGCTCATCGTTTCACCGTACATCTGGCCGGCGCCCAACGCGTTTCAGACGCTTTACAACGACCTGCGCATTTCCCGCAACCGTTGGGGCCGGATCGACGACCTGGGATTTTTCGGACGTTATCTGCGCCTGACGCTCCCCGCGCACGCCGTCATCGCGAGCCCCGAGATGGCGACCGTGATGTATTTTGCCGAACATGACCTTCTGGACCTGTTGGGCATCGCCAACCCCGAGGTGGCTTACGCGCCTCTGGACCCGCTTGTTCCCGGGGATCTCATGCACCGGCGGCATTTTCCGCAAGCGATCGACCGTCATCTGCCCGAGGTCATCGGGCTCTGGGGCATGGCCACGCTGGGCCCCCAGGACCTTTCCGGGTTCACGCCGGAACAAATCAAGGAGGAACTGACCCGGCGATTCAAAGAATTCTATTTCACGCCGGCGTATTATTTCTTCAACCGCTGGGACATCGCGCACTACCGCGCGGGCGAGTTGTCCCGGCTGGCGGGGCTGGGGTATCATTTCCTGGTCGTTTCCACGCCGGAAGGATTTTTCAACTATTTTGTCCATGACAAAATCTATCCGGCGCATATCGCGGCGATCCAGAAATTAGGCGGAGTCGCGTTAGGCAAAAGCACGCTTTCTTACGTGAAACCCCCGGGCAGCGCGAATTTCCTCGTTGCCGCACGGCCATAAAGAGGGTACGATAAATAAATCATGACCGACCTTCAACGCAAAGAGCTCCGGGGACATTCCACCATCAGCCGCACGACCGTTGAGGGCTGGCCGGCGGTCTTTTTCAGCCTGCCGTTTATCGGCGTGGGAACATTTATAATCCTCATTTCTTTGGACGTGATCCCGGTCAAAGATTCAAGTTTCCATGCCGCGCGTGAGGTGGCCGCCGGCTTCGGTGGGCTCTTCGCGCTGGCAGGCCTCTTGACGCTGATACATGGCTTGCTTAGCTTAAGTGAAAAAAGAAAAACCGCGCTTTTAAACCAGCAATACCCCGCGGAAAAATGGCGCGCTGATTATCCCTGGGACCCGCAAGGGATCAAGGCGGACTCATGGCAAAAAGTCAAAGCCGGCCTTTATGCCAATTTGGGCTTTATGGTATTCATCGCGCCGTTTAACTGGATGTTCTTTGTCAAACATCCCGACGGAATTTTTCAATTATTTATCGGCTTCTTCGATGTCATCATTGTGACCGCCTGGGCGTATTGGATATACCTCGTCTTGGCCCTTTTGAAATATGGGGTGAGCTCGCTCGAATTCCAGCATTGTCCGTTTTTCCTGGGGGAAGACCTAAAGGTCATCTTGCGCACGAACAAGCCGGTCGCGGGATTAAAAGAGATGACGGTGACCTTGCGTCATATTGAAGAAAAATATGAGACGCGCGGCAGCGGCAAGAACAGAAAGTCCGTGGTCGTTTCCTACCAGCTTTACGCGGACACGTTGACCTTAAGTAACCTGACGGCTTTTGAGCAGCAAGCGGCCCAGTGGCCCCTGGCTTTTTCGCTTCCCCAGGAGTCCCGGTACAATTCCTGTCTGAGCTGCCGACCGGCGAAGTATTGGGAACTGGAAATAAAGGCCCGGACCCCGGGGATAGATTACTTTTCGTCATTTTTGTTGCCGGTCTATGCAAAATCCTGATATTATCCAATGGCGGCCATACGTATGAATAATAAACCAACCTTTCTGAAATCCTATCGTTTCTCGATTCTTCTTATCGCATCCATCGCCGTCGGCTCGTTGGTCGGCGCGCTGATGAAATCGAACGCCGCCGTCCTCAAGCCTCTGGGGGACATCTTCCTTAATCTGTTGTTCACGATCGTCGTACCGCTGGTCTTCTTCGCCATTTCCTCGACCGTGGCCCAAATGACGGACGTCAAACGCCTGGGCAAGATCATGGGGTGGATGGTCCTGATATTTGTGGTGACCGGGATCATTGCCGCGGCCGTGATGATCGTCGGTGTCAAGTTCTATCCGCCCGCGGAAGGCATCCGGATCGCTTTCAACCAGCCCGTCCAGGCCGAAAAGGTCGATATCGGCGAGCAGATCGTGCGCACCCTCACGGTCACGGACTTTACGGAATTATTCTCCAAACAGAACATGTTCGCCCTGATCCTGTTCGCGTTCCTGATCGGGCTGGCGGCCTCGGCCGTTGGGGCGAGGGGGAAACCCTTCGCGCAATTTCTCGCGGCGGGCAACGACGTGATGACCAGGGCCATCGGCTACGTCATGCTCTACGCGCCCGTCGGCCTGGGCGCGTACTTCGCGTATCTGGTCGGCGTCTTCGGCCCGCAGCTTTTAGGGTCGTATGTCCGTGTGATCGCGCTCTATTATCCCCTGGCGCTGGCGTATTTTTTTATCGGATTTTCTTTCTACGCGTGGCTGGCGGGAGGGGTCCGGGGCATCCGGCTCCTTTGGTCCAATATCCTTCCGGCCGCGGTGACCGCGTGGGGGACGGGGAGCGGGCTGGCGACCTTGCCGGTCAACCTTGAGGCCGCGAAAAGAATCGGCATCCCCGAAGACGTGCGGGAGGTCGTGGTCAATATCGGCGCCTCGGTGCACAGCGACGGCTCGAGCCTGGCCGCGGTCGTGAAGATGGCGTTATTGTTCGGGATCTTCGGCATGCCCTTTTCCGGCGTTGAAACGCTGGTCTCGGTTGTGGCCGTGGCCCTTTTATGCGGCACGGTCATCAGCGGCATCCCTTCCGGCGGTATGCTGGGGGAGCTTTTGATCATCACGCTCTTTGGTTTTCCCATCGAGGCCATGCCCATTATCACCATGGTGGGCACGCTCGTTGACCCGCCGGCGACCATGGTCAACGTGGTGGGCGATAACGTCAGCGGCATGCTCGTCGCGCGCGTCATGAACGGGCCGAAATGGCTCCCGCAAGAGGGACACGATACTTAATTGCTGTGAGTTAAGTATTGTGTCCCGGAATAACCACGGAATAACCAAAAACAGCCCGAAAAACGTAAAAATGCTTTCATCGGCAGGCAGATAATTATGATATACTTTGACTATGAGCGAACTGGATAAAATCAAACAAGTTTTAAAACAGAACAAATCCGCCCTGAAGCGACAATTCAAGGTCAAGATGCTGGGTGTCTTTGGTTCCTACGTGCGTGGAAAGCAAAAAAAGAACAGTGACGTCGACATCCTCGTTGAATTCAGCCAGACCCCCGGCCTTTTCGATTATGTCCGGACGGAAAACCGCCTTAGCGCCATATTGAAAAAACGCGTTGATCTCGTCATGAAAGGTTCGTTAAAGCCTACTATCGGTAAATACATCATGCGTGAGGTTGTTTACGTATGATCCGTCAATACCGGGATTATGTCGCCGATATTGTCGATGCCATTGAAAAAGTCGAGTCATTCACCAAAGGGATGACCTTTGAAACTTTTGAAAAAAGGAGTGCCCATGATTAAAATAAAAGAGAATCATGTTGTTGATTCCCATGGCCGCCAGGTGGGGGTCGTCCTGACCAACAGGGAATATCGCCGACTCATCAGGCAGGCTGAAGAGCTCGAGTCCATCCGAGCTTATGACGCGGCCAAGGCGTCCGGCGAGGAATCCATCCCGTTCGCCCAAGCCAGAAAAGAAATTGAACGCTCCCGCAAATGAACTACAGCGTTTTTATCCTTCGCCGCGCGCAAAAAGAGCTCGCCGGACTGCCTGCCGTTGATTATCAGCGTGTATGCCAGCATATCGAAAAACTTTCTTCCAGCCCGCGCCCTCACGGCAGCAAGAAGCTGATCGCCCGTCCCGGCTGGAGGATCCGTGTCGGGCGTTACCGCGTTATTTACGATATCCATGACCGGGATAAAAAGGTGGTCATTCTGCACGTCGGCCATCGTAAAGATGTCTATTAGAAGACCTTAGAAATCCAGATTTCCGCTGACTATCGGGAGTTCAAATTGTGCAGAAACTCCCAACACATATTCAAGACCTGGCCATCAAGAAAGACCAGTTATTCCGGGACAACGCTTTTACACCGCCCCTGCGAACGCACAAGCTTAAGGGACCGCTGAAAGACTATTGGGCGTATTCCATTAATCGGGAGTACCGTGTGCTGTTTCGTTTCATCAACGCCCACGAGGTGATTTATTACGATATCGGCACACACGCCAGCTATCGTTAAAGCTGTAAAGTCAATTCTTGCCGAACGGCGAGAATTCAAATTATGTTAAAATCACGAATTCAAAAAGCGGCCCGGGGGCCACTTACAGCGGGGCCGAAATACTCAACACGAAGTGAAAGATTTGTTTTATAATTAACGCAAAGCCAGGAACTTAGCTAAAGCGTCTGCAAAGACACACAATCGGCAATAATTAAGGTTACGTCATGTGGCCCCGGAATAACCTCGGAATAACCTGCGGAATAACGCCGGAATAACGCAGAGAGAGTACGCGTCCCCGGAATAATACAAAGACGCCCGAAATAACGCGGAATAATACGACATGAATGAAGAAAAAATTAATCAAGTTGAATCACTGAAGATAATGCTAGTTTCACATGCGACCGGTGGTAACGGTGACGACTTGGAATACAAAAATTTACGTCGTGAACTTATTACATCTCCGCGTATTGCAAAGCTACTACCTCGTTTTGTCCACACATGTCGCAACCTTTCTGAATTCTGGAGTTTCATTCAGCCGAAATTCGCAACCTATGCTCAACGAAGAGGGTACTTACAGCAAGAGTTTGATCCGCTCCTGACTACACTAGAAACCGATTCACGCACGCCAAGCGACGCTTCAATTTCCGCAACTGTGCAGACTTTGGATTCAACCTACATTCAAGAAATTTGGCAAAAAGCATTAGAACGCAGAGCTGCTGACCCTGAGGGTGCGATTACAACAGCTCGCACGCTGCTTGAATCTGCATGCAAGCATATACTTGATGAGTCAGGCATAACATATAGCAATGATGTCGACCTCCCCAAACTTTACACTTTGACCGTCAGACAGCTTAATCTTTCACCGAGCCAACATACAGAGCAAATTTTTAAACAGATATTGGGTGGTTGCCAGAGTGTCGTTGAAGGATTAGGCGCTTTACGAAACCGACATAGTGATGCGCATGGCAAAGGGGTATCAGGGAGCCGGCCAGCACCACGGCATGCGGAACTTGCAGTTAATCTTTCCGGGACGATGGCTACATTCCTTTTTCAAACATGGGAATCTCGGAAGAAAAAGATACACGATAAAAACGCCTTTGAAGTTGAATAACCGTCGTGTTTAGGATATGATGAGCGCATGTGAAAATTGACAGGTTCCGGGGATCCGAGGAACCGGATACCCGGGTATCCGGATTACCCAGTCACGGATTTCCGGACAATCGGATAACCTTACAGCCATGAAACCCTTTCGAAATTACAGTTTAAGTGAATACACGCGCGTGCTCTCGCTCAAGGTCCCCGCGCCGGGGGGTGGGTCGGCGGCGGCGGTGACGGCGGCGCTTGGGGCGGCGCTTCTGTCCATGGTCGCGAATTATTCGCTCGGTAAGACCTCATCGCGTGCCAATGAACAAAAGATAAAGGCAAGTCTCAAGACGAGCGAGCGATTGCGCAAACGTTTTTTGGCGCTCGTTGACCTGGACGCGCGGGCGTATTTGAACGTTGTCAAAACGCGCAAGGCCGCGCCCGCGAAGCGTAACGCGGCCCGGCGCAAGGCAAGGGAAGTCCCTCTGGAAGCATGCAAACTATGTTACAAAGCCGTGCAATTGGCGCCGACGTTAGTTCGCTACGGCAACAAATATCTTGTTTCGGACGTGAAGGTCGCGCTGGAACTTTTGCTCGCCGCGTTTAATTCGGCGAAGCTCAACGTGGAGATCAACCAATGAACGCCACCGCGCACATCCTTGACGGTACGGCCCTGGCCAAAAAGCTCAAGGACGAGCTCAAAAAGGAAGTGGCGCGGCTCAAAGAAACCTTTGGCGGCGTGCCGCACCTGGTCAACGTGATGGTGGGCTCCGACCCAGGTTCCTGCGCCTACGCCAATTCCCAGAAAAAGACGGCCGAATATATCGGCATCAAATATGAACTGAAGATCCTTTCGGGGGACACGACCCAGGCCAAACTGATCAGCGTCATCAAGGAACTCGATAGCGATTCCGGCGTGCACGGCATCATGATCCACAAACCCGTGCCCGACCAGATCGATTACCGCGCCGTGGCCAACTATGTGGCCCCGTCCAAGGACCTCGAAGGCATCAACGTCACCAATATCGGCAAGATGATGCTGGGCCAAACGCGCATCATCCCCTGCACCCCTGCCGCGGTCATGGAACTTATCCGCTCCACGGGCGTCAAACTGCGCGGGAAAGAAGCGGTCGTGGTCGGCCACAGCGAGATCGTCGGCAAACCTTTGAGTTTGCTGTTGCTCGCGCAGGACGCCACGGTCACCGTGTGTCATCTGGCCACCAGCCAGGCCGGACGGCTCGTCGAGCACGTGGGGAGCGCGGATGTCCTGGTCGTCGCGGTGGGGAAAGCGGGGCTCATCAAAGGGGACTGGATCAAGGAAGGCGCCATTGTCATTGACGTGGGGATCAATAAAGTGGGCTCCGGAATCACAGGCGACATCGAATTTGAAAAAGCGGGCCGGAGGGCGTCATTTATCACGCCGGTGCCCGGCGGGGTGGGCCCGGTCACCGTCGTCATGCTCATGCGTAACGGTATTGAAGCGTTCAAGGTCCAGCAGGAGGCGAAGAGGTAATATGAAAAAGATACTTGTTCTGGGCAGTTCCATCGCGGGGGTCAGGGCCATCGAGGAGATCCGGCGCTTCGCGCCCGACTGCGAGACGACCATTTTGACCGACGGCGAATATCCCTATGACCGCGGCTTGTTCGCGCCCGTTTTGGCCAAAGAGGTCGATTACAAAAAGATATTTTACAAACCCAACGACTACTACGAGAAAAACCGCGTCAATGTCGTGACGGGCAAGAAAATCGCGCGCATCAACCTCAAAAAATGCAAGGTCACGACCGATGACAAGCAGGCCTTCGAAGGCGACGTCCTGATTATCACCGACGCGCCCGGGTACAAACTGCCCGAGATCAAAGGTGTGAATAAAAACGGTGTTTACACGCTCCAGCAATTGACCGAGCTCGACCAGATCCTCGACTTTCTGCCATTGATCGACGCGGTGGTGGTCCAGTCGGATTCCCCACGCGGGGTATCGATCGCTTCGGCATTTCTGAAAAGGGACAAGGAGGTCATCTGGGTGGTCACCAGCGACCAAATCGCGCAGGACTTGCTGAACGCGGATACGACCGGCCAGCTGACCGGGGCCAGACAGGAAAACAAACTGCGTGTGGTTGCCGCGAATCCGATCGCCGAAATATTGGGTGAAGGGGACGTGAAGGCCATCCGGCTTAAATCGGGCAAGGTATTGGCGGCGCAGATCATTATCTTCCCGGACGCGCCGGTCGATTTCAGGGTCTTGACCGATCCGGCGGTCACCACCGACGGCAAGATCCGCGTCAACGAACAGTTCCAGACCGGGATCGAAGGCGTTTTCGCGCTGGACGCCGCCTGCGTGCCTCGCCAGGAGGCGGGCGCGGCCCCGGGGCAGGAAAACGCGGGGTTCCTGCTGGTGACCGTGCTTGAAGAGCAGGGAGCAACCGTCGCCGCGGCGCTTAAGACTCCCAAAATGGCCGACAGTAATGCTAGTTAGCGCACCCCCTGCTGATTTACTTCGTAAATCAAAGCGCTGGGGGTTATTCGCCGGAACCCTTTCCAAGGGCGAATAAAACTCCTAAACTTTTCCTTGCCAAAGCTTTATTTATATATTATGCTTAGCATGTTGTTTTAAGGTAGTGGTTCGCCGAGAAAATAGTTCTTCTTATCCCGGATTTTTCGATAGAAAAATCCGCCCCTGCCTAAAGCAGAGGGGGTCGGCCGATTAAATCTAGAAAAGATTTAATCGCGCTTGCCGAGGTAACCCAAATTTTTAACCCCCAAGAAATAAAGGTCAAAAATCCGGGATTACCTTGCAAGCACGTTCAAATCCGCAGGGATTTGAACGTGCAACCCCTTCGGGGCAAATTTTACGGTCGTAAAATTTGGGTACCCTCTTTTTACCTTTCATCCTGTTGCTTCCGGGAAGTGCGTTTAAAATAGTTGATGAGCATCGCGTGAAAGGTTGCATGTAACCCGGGGTTGAGCGTTCGGTACGGCAGTTGTTCTGCACTACGGCAAACAAACCAGTTGTGACTTCCAGATACAACAAAATCTTTTAAAAAAACGATGGCGGCAAAGCTATTTTTGATCGATGCCCACGCGCTGTGTTACCGCTCATTCTTCGCCATCAAGGACCTGTCGACGAGCAAGGGCCGGCAGACAAACGCGGTTTATGGTTTCGTGAACACCCTGCGCAAAATCCTGCGGGAGTATCAGCCGCAATACATGGCCGTTTGTTTCGATTCCCCGGGCAAGACGCACCGCCAGGAAAAATTTAACGCCTACAAGGTCCAGCGGCCGGTCATGCCGCGGGACCTGATCGACCAGATGCCCGTGATCAAGGACGTGGTGACCGCGTATAACCTGGCGCTCTTTGAATCGCCCGGGTTCGAGGCGGATGACATCATCGCCACGATCGCGCGCGCCGCGAAGGACAAAGATATCGAAGTCGTCATTGTCAGCGATGACAAGGACATGTATCAGTTGGCCGGCGAGCGCATGTCTTTTTTTAGCGCGCGCAAAGACGCTATCTGGGAATACCAGACGCTCAAAGAACATTTGGGGTTCGACCCGCGCCGGATGACGGATTTCATCGCGTTGGCCGGGGACAATGCGGATAACATTCCCGGGGTCAAAGGCATCGGCGAAGTGACCGCGAGGCAACTGATCAATGATTTTGGCAGTCTCGAGGACATCTTCCGGCATCTGGACAAGATCAAATCGGCAAAGGTACGTGAAAAGTTGGAACAAAACAGGGAACAAGCTGTTTTAAGCAAGGAGCTGGCTGTCCTGGAAACCGGAGTACCGCTTGATCTGCGACTGGAATGCTTGAAGGTCAGAGAACCCCAACAAAACCGCCTGCTCGAGATGTTCCAGGAACTGGAATTCCACCGGTTCGCCAAAGAACTCGCCGCGGCCGGTCAAACCGAAGAAGCACACCCCGATGTTCAACCGTTGGCGGATAAAGAAAAGATCGGGGAGTGGGTTAGGAAAATCAAAACGGCCGGACGTTTCGCCGTTTTGGCTGAGGGCGCGGCGCGGCAATTGATCCTTTCGAGCGGCCCAACGGAACATTGCGCGGTCACCCTCGATCAGATGGCGGATTGGAAAGAGGTCTTCGAGGACAAGGGAATCGAAAAAGTCACGTACGACTTGAAAGAAACCGTCAAACTGCTCAAAGCGCAAGACGTGGCGCTGGAAGGAAAAGTTTTCGACGTCTTTCTGGCCGGGTATCTGGCCGGCAATCCGCAAGCTCAATTGAATTTTATGGAACAGCCGCCCGCGCGCCGCGCGGCCCTGTTGTGGGAGATGTACCCGGTCTTGAGCAAAGAGGTGAAGGAGAAATCCCTGAAAAAGCTACTCAGCGAAATCGAAATTCCGTTGGCGTTCGTTCTGGCGGACATGGAAATCTGCGGGGTGAAGCTGGACATCGCGTTGCTGCACGGGCTTTCCAAAGAATGTGAACGCAAGATCGGGAATTTGACGCAACAGATTTACCGGCTCTCCGGCAAAGAATTCAATCTCAACTCCCCGAAGCAATTAAGCCGGGTGCTCTTTGAAGATTTGAAACTACCCACGGTCAAGAAAACCAAAACGGGTTTTTCGACCGACGAAGGGGTTTTGACCGTCCTCGCGCCAAAGCACGAGGTCCCGGCGCTTATTTTAGAATACCGTCAGCTGGCGAAACTCAAATCGACCTATATCGACGCCTTACCCGCGCTGGTCAACCCGAAAACGGGGCGCGTCCACGCGCTGTTCCATCAGACCGGAACGGAAACGGGGCGGTTGAGTTCGAGTCAGCCGAATTTACAAAATATCCCGATCCGCACCGAGCTGGGCCGCGAGATCCGCAAGGCGTTTATTCCTTTGAAGGCCGGTCACGTGATCGTGGCCGCGGATTATTCACAAATTGAATTACGCATCCTGGCGCACATCACGCGCGACCCCGGACTGGTGAAGGCCTTCCAGGAGAACCAGGACATTCACGCGTACACCGCGTCATTGATCTTTGATGTCGCGGAAAAAGACGTGACGCCGC
This sequence comes from Candidatus Omnitrophota bacterium, assembly GCA_003522725.1. Lineage (GTDB taxonomy): Bacteria > Omnitrophota > Gorgyraeia > Zapsychrales > Zapsychraceae > UBA10015. The sequence goes on along the minus strand of DPIG01000078.1, from coordinate 26,471 downwards.
AGATGCGCGACAACGCCAAGCGCGTCAATTTCGGCATCATTTACGGGATGAGCGCGTTCGGCCTGGCCAAGGACTTGGGCATCTCTCAAAGCGATGCTCAAGAGTTCATTGACAAATATTTCTCGCGTTACCCGAAGGTGAAGGATTTTATGGATAACGCTATCCGCCAGTGCGAAGAGAAGGGGTTCGTGACGACATTGCTGAACCGCCGGCGCTATATTCCGGAGATCAACAGCCCCAACGAATCCATGAAACAATTCGCCCGGCGCCAGGCGATCAACACGCCGGTGCAGGGTTCCGCGGCGGACCTGATGAAATTGGCGATGATCGATATCCACCGCGAGATCAAAAAGCGCAAGCTGGCATCACAGATCTTGATCACCGTTCATGACGAACTGGTCCTGGACGTGCCTGGCGAAGAAAAAGAAGAGGTCGTTGAGTTATTACGCGGGCGGATGGAACACCCATTTGTGTCGCCGGAAGCAACACAAATGGAATTATCCGTGCCCATCAAGGTGAGCGTCAAGACGGGCGCGAACTGGCTGGAGACGAAAGAAGCATGAGATGCATATAACTTTTTGCGCCGTGGAGGCGGTCCCCTTCGCTCAAACGGGCGGACTTGGCGATGTGTGCGGTTCATTGCCGCTGGCATTGGCCAAAAGGGACGTTTCAGTCACGATCCTTTTACCGCGTTATAAATTTATCGACGCGAAAAAATTCGGCATCACGCCGGTGGACAAGCACCTTTCCCGCGCGGTTCTTTCGCCGAACCTGGACGTTTATTTCATCGAGCACGACTATTACGGGAAACGCGACGGTATCTACGGGGACAACGGCGACGATTATCCGGACAATCTGGAACGGTTTCAGTATTTTTGTTCAAGGGTCTTAAAGACTCTTGAACAACTCCGGAAAAAAACGGACATCATCCATTGCCACGACTGGCACACGGCGCTGATCCCGATCTATTTGAAAGATCAGTACAAAAACAGTTCTTTGGCATCGGCCAGGACCATTTTGACGATCCATAACATGGCGCACCAGGGCGTGTTCCCGCGGGAGCGTTATCCGAAATTGAACTTGCCGGCAACGTACAATTCAGCGCATTATCTGGAATATTTCGGCCAGATCAACTTCCTTAAAGGCGGGATCGTCGCGAGCGACAAGGTGACCACGGTCAGCCAACAATACGCGAAGGAAATCCTGACCAAAGAGTTCGGGTGCGGGCTTGAGGGTGTGTTGAAGTCGCGGCGGGAGCCGGTCGAGGGGATCATCAACGGCATAAGTCACGATGTCTGGAACCCGGCGACCGATCAAAAGATCGCGCGAACATACGCGAAAGACGAGCTGATGCACGGGAAAACGGCCAACAAGGCAAAACTGCAGCAGCTGCTGAAACTGCCGCAGCGCGACGACGCGCCGCTGTTCGCGTTCGTGAGCCGCCTGGTCCACCAAAAAGGCGTGGACCTGATCCTGGAGGTGATGGAACAGTTTTTAGCCCTGGATGTCCAGGTCGTCATGCTCGGGACCGGTGAGCGGCAGTACGAAAAACAGATCAAGGCGTACACGGACAAATACCCGAAGAAGATATGGGCCAATTTCGAATTTAACGATTCTCTGGCGCACCAGGTTTACGCGGGCGCGGACTTCTTTTTGATGCCTTCGCGCTTCGAACCCTGCGGTTTGAGCCAGATGATCAGCATGGCCTACGGCACGGTCCCGATCGCCTTTAAGACCGGCGGGCTGGCGGACACGGTCGAATCCTTCAACGCCGCGCTTTCCAAAGGCGACGGGATCTTGTTCAACCGTTTCACGAAAAAAGATTTTTTTCAGGCGCTGCGCCAGGCGATCGATATCTACGGCGACCAGGAGAAATTCTACACTTTGCGGCAAAACGCGTTGGCCGCGGATTTTTCGTGGGAGCACGCGGCCGGGGAATACATCAAGGTATACCAATGCTTGTTGTCGGCTTGACAGGGGGTTTGGCAACCGGAAAGTCAACCGTGACTGCGATGTTCGCGCGGCTGGGCGCGAAGGTCATTGACGCGGACAGGATCGTCCACAGGGAACTCCGCCGCGGCGGATGCTGTTACGCGCCGGTCATCCGTGCTTTCGGGACGCAGATCGCCGGCGAAAGCGGTATCGACCGCAAAAAACTGGCAGCCGTTGTTTTTAACGACAAGCGCAAATTAAAACGTCTGGAAAGAATCGTCCATCCAACGGTACGATCAGGCGTTAACGAAGAGTTAAAAAAATACCGGGGCGGAGAAATCGCGGTTATCGAAGTCCCGTTGTTGTTCGAGGCCGGGTTCAACCGTTACGTGGACACGACCATCGTGGTCGCCGCCTCAAGGCGCAGTCAGATCGAACGTTCCCGCAGGTCTTTAAAAATAACACGCACGGAGGCGCTGCGCCGCATCAAAGCGCAGATGCCGTTACGTGACAAAATCCGCCGCGCGGATATTATCATAGATAACAGTACAACCAAACAACAAACACATAAACAGGTAAAGGCAATATGGCAAAAACTGACACAAAGAGCAAAAAAGTAACCGAATCGGAATCTGGCGTGGAACGGGAAAGACCCGTGTCCGCGAAGGAAAGAACAAGCGCGAAAAGGGAAGTTTCGGAGCCCATCAGCCCCGTCACCCACGCCGCGCAAAATAACGTCCAACCCTCACAGGGCCAGGAAGACCAGCTGGACATCACCAAGCTCAAGAACATGAGCGTGGCCGAGCTGTCCAAATACGCCCGGGACATGGGCATCAACGGCATCAGCGGCATCCGCAAGCAGGACCTCATTTTCAAGATCCTGCAAGGAAAGGCGGAGAAGGCCGGGTTGATGTTCGGGGAAGGGACCCTCGAGATCCTGCAGGAAGGTTTTGGTTTCCTGCGCAGTGTTAACTACAACTATCTTCCTTGCCCGGACGATATCTACATTTCCCCGTCGCAGATCCGCCGGTTCGACCTCAAGACGGGCGACACGGTCAGCGGGCATATCCGTCCGCCCAAAGAAGGCGAAAAATATTTCGCGCTTCTGAAAGTCGAGGCCGTCAACTATGAAAACCCGGAAAAGTGCAAGGAGAAGATCTTTTTCGACAACCTCACGCCGATCTACCCGCAGGACCGTATGGTCCTGGAGACGAAATCTGATGAGATCTCCATGCGGTTGATGGATTTGATCACGCCCATCGGCAAGGGGCAGCGCGCGCTCATCGTCGCGCCGCCCTACAGCGGTAAAACGGTTTTATTGCAAAAGATCGCCAATTCGATCATGCACAATCATCCGGACGTTGTCCTGATGGTCCTTTTGATCGACGAGCGTCCCGAAGAGGTCACCGACATGCAGCGCAGCGTGCGCGGCGAAGTCGTCGCGTCGACTTTCGACGAACCGCCCGAACGCCACGTCCAGATCGCCGAAATGGTCCTGGAAAAGGCGAAACGTCTTGTGGAACACAAGCGCGATGTCGTCATTCTTTTGGACAGCATCACGCGTCTGGCCCGGGCGTACAACACAGTCGTTCCCCACAGCGGGAAGATCCTTTCCGGCGGTGTGGATTCCAACGCGCTCCATAAACCCAAACGCTTTTTCGGCGCGGCCCGCGCGGTCGAAGAAGGCGGCAGCTTGACCGTCATCGCCACGGCCCTGGTCGACACCGGAAGCCGCATGGACGAAGTTATTTTTGAAGAGTTCAAGGGAACGGGTAACATGGAATTACAGCTGGACCGCAACCTCTTCCAGCGGCGCATCTACCCGGCCATCGACATCCGGCGCTCCAACACGCGCCATGAAGAAAGGCTCATCCCCTCGGACGACCTGCAGAGGGTTTGGCTGTTGCGCAAGGCCATTCACGACCTCAACGCCGCCGAAGCGATGGAGCTCCTCATCGCCCGGATCAGTAAATTCAAATCCAACAAGGACTTTTTGGAGAATCTGAGTAAACTATAATTGACGAAAGGAGTTCAAGTACCATGAAAGCCGAGCTACACCCGTCATACGAAGAAACAACAATCACCTGCGCCTGCGGGAACGTCATCCACACGCGCTCGACCCGAAAAAACATCCGTGTCGAGATCTGTTCCCAATGTCATCCGTTCTTTACAGGGGACAAGAAATTCGTGGACACCGCCGGACGTATCGAACGTTTCGCCAAACGTTACAAGAAAAACAAATAACTCATGAAGCTGGAAAAATTCGCGAAGATCGAAGAGCGCTACGGCGAATTGGAGAAGCTTCTGGCCGACGCGCAGGTCATCAACGATAAAAGTCAGTACCAGAAACTGGCCAAGGAATACTCGGACGCGGCCCCGGTCATCAACGCGCTCAAGAGTTATAAGGAGTGCGTCCGCCAGACGGAAGAGCTAAAAAAGCTCCTCCAGGAAAAGCACGACGCGGAGTTCGAGTCTTTGGCCAAAGACGAGTTGCAGGACCTGGAACAACGCCGGCAGGCGTTGAGCGATGAACTCAATGAGTTGCTCAACCCCGCCAGCGCGGATGATGACCGTAATCTCATCATGGAGATCCGCGCCGGAACCGGCGGCGAAGAGGCGGGCCTTTTTGCCGGGGATCTTTTTCGCATGTACACCAAATACGCCGAAACCAGGGGCTGGAAGGTGGAATTGATGAGCGAAGCGCCTTCCGAGACCGGGGGTTTTAAAGAAGTCATCTTCAGCATCAGCGGCAAGAAAGCGGCCAAGCTCCTGAAGTGGGAGAGCGGGGCGCACCGCGTCCAGCGCGTTCCCGCGACCGAGGCCTCGGGACGCATCCATACTTCGGCGGCGACGGTCGCGGTCTTGTTCGAACCGCAGGAAGTGGAGATCAGCATCGAACCCAAGGACCTGAAGATCGACGTGTACCGGTCCTCCGGCCCCGGCGGACAAAGCGTCAACACGACGGACTCCGCCATCCGCATCACGCACTTGCCCACGGGGCTGGTCGTCACCTGCCAGGATGAACGCTCGCAGTTAAAAAACCGCGTCAAGGCCATGCGTGTCTTGCGCGCGCGGCTTCTCGATAAAATGAAGCAGGACGAATTCAACAAAACCTCCCGGGACCGCAAACAGAAGATCGGTTCCGGCGACCGCAGCGAAAAAATCCGCACCTATAATTTCCCTGACCGGCGCATCACCGACCACCGCATCGGATTTACGACCTACAAACTGGCCAATGTGATGGACGGCGAACTGGGTGAACTCGTGGACGCCTTAAGCAGGGCCGAGAGCGAGGGGGTTCTGGCATGAACGCGGACGAACTATTGCTGACCGCGGTCCGCAAATGCCGGCGCGTCGATCTCTACGCGGACCCGCGGCCGCTCACCCCGGATGAGCAAAAAGAGTACGATTCAATGCGCGCGCGTTATCAGAATGGCGAACCGCTCCAATATGTTTTGGGCGAATGCGACTTTTTAGGCAGTGCCCTTGCCGTCAACCCTTGCGTCCTGATCCCCCGTCCTGAAACCGAAATCCTGGTCGATACGATCCTTCAAAAGCTTAAATCAAGTAAATTATCGAAACCTTGCCGCGTGCTCGACCTCGGAACGGGTTCAGGCAATATCGCTATCGCCCTGGCGAAGGCGATCGACCCATGTCATGTTACGGCGCTGGATATCTCTGAAGAGGCCATTAGCGTTGCCAGGTGTAACGCCGCGGCAAACGGTGTGACGGAAAAGATCCGGTTTTTACGCGAAGATATGCGCGAGAGCCTCGTGGCCAACCGCGCGTGGATGAAAAATTTTGATTGTATTGTCTCGAATCCGCCGTATATTAAGACGTCGGCACTGGACCATCTGCCCAGGGACGTGCAACAGGAGCCGCGCCTGGCCCTGGACGGCGGAGCGGACGGATTGCGCTTCTACGAAACCATCATCCGCCGCGTCCACCAATATTTAAAGCCGGAGGGTTACTTGTTTTTTGAGATCGGTGACGGCCAGGCCGCGCCCGTTGAAGCGTTGCTGGAAAAGAACCCGTTTTACCGGAACATTCGTTTTTATCCGGACCATACCCAAACCGACAGGGTCGTTTGTTCGCAAACGACCCTGTCGGTTTGCGAACAAAAGGACACACACACATGGAAAAGCTGGTGATCGAAGGGGGCAAACCCCTGGAAGGCGAAGTCGAGATCTCGGGCTCCAAGAACGCGGTTTTGCCGATCATGGCAGCGACACTTTTGACCGACGCGCCGTGCACCATCCGCCGCGTGCCCAAATTGCGCGACGTCATGACGATGATCAAACTTTTACGGTCGCTGGGCAAAAAGGTGGAGATGACCGGCAGTACGGTCGTCGTTGAGTCCAAAGGCCCCCTGCATCACATCGCGGATTATAAATTAGTCTCCACGATGCGCGGGTCGTTCTGCGTTCTGGGGCCGCTGCTGGCCAAGCTTGGCAAGGCGAACGTGTCTTTACCCGGAGGTTGTATCATCGGCGTGCGTCCCGTGGATCTCCATTTAAAAGGCCTGGGCGCACTGGGGGCGAAATTCGAGATTGAGAACGGGTACGTGGTCAGTCAGGCAAAACGTCTGAAAGGGACTTCTGTTTATCTCGGAGGAATTTTTGGCTCATCGGTCCTGGCGACCGCCAACGTCCTCATGGCCGCGACCCTGGCCCAGGGGACGACGATCATCGAATCCGCCGCCTGCGAGCCGGAGATCGAGAACCTTTGCCATTTCCTGAAAGCCATGGGCGCGAAGATCGAAGGGACCGGGAGCTACCGTCTGATCGTCATGGGCGTCAAAAAATTAAAAGGCGTTTCCTTTGACGTAATCCCCGACCGCATCGAAGCCGGGACGTACATTTTGCTCGCCGCGGCCACGCGCGGCAACGTCCGCGTCAAAGGCGCGGATTACGCGCATTTGTGGGCCCTGATCGACAAGCTCAAACAAGCCGGGGTCGATATTATCCAGGAAAAAAACGCGATCAGGGTGAAAGCAAAAAAAACATTGACGCCGGTGGGGATCACGACCCATCCATACCCGGGGTTCCCGACGGATCTGCAGGCGCAGTTCATGGCTCTCATGGCGGTCACGCCGGGGGTGAGCGTCATTACCGAGCGGGTGTATCCGGACCGGTTCATCCACGTCGCCGAGTTAAACCGTATGGGTGCCGATATTCAAAGGGAAGGGACCAGCGCGATCGTACAGGGGGTCAAAGTGCTGTACGGCGCGCCGGTCATGGCCTCGGACTTGCGCGCGTCCGCCGGGCTGGTCATCGCCGGATTGGCGGCCAAAGGCCGCACCGAGATCCACCGCATGTACCATCTGGAGCGCGGGTACGAGGACCTCGATGAAAAACTGCTCGCGTTGGGAGCGAGAATAAGCAGGGAAAAGGAATGAAGCAGTGGTCAGAGATCAGTGCTCAGTGGTCAGAAAAATAATCTGAACACTGACCACTGAGCACCGACCACTAACTTTGTGGACAAATTTATGATCCTGATGCTCGACAACTACGATTCCTTCACCTACAACCTCGTCCAGTATTTCGGCGAGCTGGGGGCCGATCTGAAAGTCTGCCGTAATGACGCGCTGACGCTCGACCAGATCAAGGACATGAAGCCGGAGAAGATCGTCATTTCGCCCGGCCCGGGACGCCCGGAAGACGCCGGCATCTGCATTGACCTCATCCGGCATTTCACGGGGAAAATTCCCATCCTGGGCGTGTGTCTCGGCCACCAGGCCATCGGCTATGCTTACGGCGGCAAGATCATCCGCGCCAAACATCTGATGCACGGTAAAACATCGATGATCACCCACAATGGAAAAGGTATTTTTGAGGGGGTTGAAAACCCTTTTGAGGCGACCCGTTATCATTCTCTGGTCATCGAACGTGAAACGATGCCGGATCCTCTGGAGGTGACCGCCTGGACCGCGGACGCGGACAAAGAGGTCATGGGGGTAGAGCACAAGGAATTTCCCCTCTGGGGCGTGCAATTCCATCCGGAGTCCATCCTGACGAAGGCCGGGAAAGCCATCCTAAAGAATTTTTTAACGTTGAAATGAAATCCTACATCCACAAATTACATAATCGGGAAAACCTCACCAGCGGCGAGATCGAGGAGGTGATGCGCGTCATCATGGCCGGCAGCGCGGCCAAGGAGGATATCGCGGCATTTCTTTTGGCCTTGCGCGTCAAGGGGCCGACCGTTGAAGAGATCACCGGCGCGGCGAGGATCCTGCGTGAATACGTTATTCCGATCAAGACCAAACACACGACCATTTTGGATACCTGCGGGACCGGCGGTGACAAAAAAAATACCTTTAATATCTCCACGATAACCGCGCTTGTTGTGGCCGGGGCCGGGGTGGTCGTGGCCAAGCACGGGAACCGTTCGGTCTCCAGCCGCTGCGGCAGCGCCGATATCCTCGAGGCCGTGGGCGTCAACATTAACGTCGAAGAGCAGCATTTAAGCGCGTGCCTGGATGAATTGGGCATTGCATTTTTGTTTGCCCAACAATTGCATCCGGCCATGAAGAACGTCGCCGTCATCCGCAAAGAATTAGGCGTGGAAACGATCTTTAACATTTTGGGTCCATTGACCAACCCGGCCAAAGCGACCCACCAGATCCTCGGCGTGTACAACCGCGACCTGGTCGAACCGATGGCCAATGTCCTGAAGAACCTGGGGCTTAAACGCGCGCTCGTCGTCCACGGCAGCGACGGCCTGGATGAGATCACCTCGACCGCGCAGACCTTTATCGGCGAATACGACGGCAAGGAGGTCTTTACCTACGACATTATGCCCGATGAATTCGGACTCCCGCCGGCCCAGCCGCACGATCTCGAAGGCGGGGACCTGGCCACCAACGTCCGGATTTTCGAGGACATTTTAACCGGCGAGAAAGGACCCAAGAGGGACATTGTCGTCATCAACGCCGCGTACGCTTTTTACGTAGTCCAGCGTGTCAAGAACATCAATGAAGGGATCACGCTGGCGCAGGATTCCATCGATTCCGGCAAAGCCGGAAAGAAATTAGACGCGCTCAAAGAATTCACCAACCGTGGCTGATTTTCTGACGACAATCCTCGAACACAAACACCGTATTCTCGCGGCCCAAAAGGACGTTTACGCGACCCTGCGTAATAAAGCCGCCGCGGCGCCGAAGAACACAGCGGAGTTGTTTAAAAAGAACATTTCCAAACCCGGGCAGATCAATCTGATCGCCGAGATCAAGAAGGCCTCGCCCTCCGCCGGGGTCATCCGCAAGGATTTTAACGTTGAAGCAATCGCCAAAATTTACGCCGAGCACAAGGCCGCGGCCATCTCGGTCCTGACAGAAGACAAGTATTTCCTTGGAAAACCTGAAGATGTCCGGACCGTCACCAAGTGTGTCAATCTGCCGGTTTTGACGAAAGATTTTATCACCAGCGACGGCCAAATTCATGAAGCGAAAGTCAACGGCGCGGCGGCGGTTTTGCTGATCGTCGCCATTCTCGGCGATAGCGAGCTAAATGGTTTGCTGAACATCGCGCGCGAGTTCGGCCTGGATTGCCTGGTTGAAGTGCACGATGAAAAAGAGCTCGACCGCGCCATGAAGGCTGGGGCGGAGATCATCGGTGTCAATAACCGGGACTTGCGCACGCTGGATGTGAGCTTCAAAACCAGCGAGCGCCTGATCCCGCGGATCCCCAAAGACCGGGTGATCGTGGCCGAAAGCGGCCTGCGGACCCGCGATGATATCCGCCGGGCGCAGGATTTAGGCGCCCACGCGGTTTTGATCGGGGAAACCTTCATGCGCGCCAGGGACATCGGACACGCAATGAAAGAAGTAATGGGAAAGTGACAATTTTAAAGAAAGGTTCCGGAAATCCGATAATCCGGATATCCGGTTACCCGGATCACCTAGTCCCTGATACCCGGATCGCCGGATAACCTAAACTTATTTTCCAACCAGCAATTTTATGAGGGAATTATGACTCGTATCAAAATCTGTGGCATTACCAGTATTGAAGACGCGCAAATGGCCGTGGAAGCAGGGGCTTCAGCACTCGGCTTTATCTTCCACAAGAAAAGCCCGCGCTACGTTTCGCCGAGCAAAGTCCGGCCGATTATCGAAGCCCTGCCGCCGTTTGTGACGCCGGTGGGCGTTTTTGTCAATGGCAGTGAACACGCGGTGCGCGACATTTGCCGCCTGGCGCGCATTTCAACCGTCCAGTTCCACGGTGAGGAATCGCCCGGCTACTGCAAACGCTTCAAACATTTCAAGATCATCAAGGCCTTCCGCGTGAAAGATACTTTTGATTTCAAATCCGTTCTCCAATACAAAGTCGACGCCTGTTTATTCGATACGTTCCAGGAAGAAACATCCTCCTTCGGAGGGACGGGAAAGACCTTTAACTGGGAGCTGTTAAAAAACTACAAATTCGACCGGCCCGTCATCCTCTCCGGAGGGCTTAACCCCGAAAACGTGCGCCAGGCCGTCGAGGCCGTGCGGCCGTACGCGGTGGACGTTGCCAGCGGGGTCGAAAAATCCCCGGGCATCAAAGACTACCGGCTGGTCCAGGCTTTTTTTACTGCTTTACGATAATAGTCGCCCGGGTACCTTGTCAGCCGTCGGAAAATATGCTATATTTGCAACGAGCCGATAAAGGTAAACCCGGGGAAACCCGGGGACACAAAGCCACAGGCCTACGTTATCCAATACCTAAAAGGCCCTTCGGAAACGTCGGGGCAGTTGAAGACCATTGGACAGGTTGACGATGATATGGCGGCTGGGTTGCCGAAACACGAGGGGTTGAACCCCACTTTATCGGCTTTTCTTTATTCGCAGAAGCGAATAAAGAAAAGCCCCCAGCGCTTTGATTTCGAAGAAATCAGCAGGGGGGCTGATTCCCGCAGAGACGGATAAAAACAAGCCTCCCATTCTTTGATTTATTTTGCTTTCCAAAAATAAATCAATGGGAGGCGACAAATTTCAGGGCCCAAATTAACCTGCCAACGCATGAACCTCATCCTCCTTTCACCCGACGATTTTATCAACAAAAAAACCCGTGTGCGTTTAGACGACCGCCGCTACCTCCATATCCGGGACATCCACCGCGCCAAGGCCGGGGATGAACTCTCCGTCGGGCTTATTGGCGACCGCATCGGAACAGGAAAAATCGCCTCCCTGACCGGCGAAGCCATTGAGATGGATATATCGTTAAGTCTACAACCGCCCGCGCCGATTCCGGTTACGCTCATTTTGGCCCTGCCGCGGCCCAACATCCTCAAACGTACCCTGCAGGCGGCCAGCGCGATGGGCGTCAAAAAAATATTCCTCATTCATTCCAATCAGGTGGAAAAAAGCTTCTGGTTGAGCCCGGTCCTGCAGCCGGCAAAAATCCGCGAACAACTGATCCTGGGGCTGGAACAGGGGAAGGATACCATTTTGCCAGATGTCCAATTACGCAAAGGTTTCAAACCCTTTGTCGAAGATGAATTGCCCGACCTGATCCAGGGCACGCGGGCGCTGGTCGCCCACCCGCGGGCGAGCGAGGAGTGCCCGCGCGACGTCCGGGAACCTGTGACCCTGATGATCGGCCCCGAGGGAGGATTTATCCCGTACGAAATCAAAAAGCTGACCGAACTCGGATTCACCCCCGTGCATTTGGGCAATCGTATTTTGCGTGTTGAGAACGCGATTGTTGCACTTCTGGCTAAATTGTATTAATCTATCTAACTACCATGAGCTTCCAGTACGTCCGTAAAATTCCGACATTCCAGGAAATCCTTAAAGAAATGCCGCTTCCGGCGGACCTCAAGAAGGTCAAGGCCGAACGTGACGCGGAGATCCGCGCCGTGTTTGAGCACCGCAGCGACAAATTTCTTCTGATCATCGGCCCCTGTTCAGCGGACAACGAAAATGCCGTCTGCGAATACGTCACACGTCTGGCACGTGTCCAGGACAGGGTCAAAGACCAGTTGATCCTCATCCCGCGTATTTACACCAACAAACCCCGCACCACCGGCAAAGGATACAAAGGGATGGTGCACCAGCCCGTGCCGACGGAAGAGCCCGACATCGTCGCCGGCCTTAAGGCCATCCGCAAAATGCATTTGCGGGCGGTCAAAGAATCGCACTTGACCCCGGCGGATGAAATGCTTTATCCGGCCAATTATCCGTATCTTGAGGACATTTTAAGTTACGTCGCCGTTGGGGCGCGCTCGGTGGAGAACCAGCAGCACCGCCTGACCGCGAGCGGCCTGGACATCCCCGCGGGAATGAAAAACCCGACCAGCGGCGATTTGACCGTGATGCTCAATTCCATCGAAGCGGCCCAGCACGCGCACACCTTCGTTTACCACGATTGGGAAGTCCGCACACCTGGAAATCCTTTGACCCACGCGGTTTTACGCGGGGCGACCGACGAGTCTGGGAGAAATATCTCCAATTATTCTTATGCCGACCTGGCCAGGATCGCACAGGTCTACCTGAAGCGTCCCCTCAAAAACCCCACCGTCATCGTGGACACCAACCACGCCAATTCCGGCAAGGATTTCCGGCGCCAGCCGGCCATCGCGATGGACGTCCTGGAGAGCCTGCGCAAAGACGCCGGGCTCGAAGACATGGTCAAGGGACTGATGATCGAAAGCTACCTGGTCGAAGGCACCCAGGACGCCAAGGGCGGCGTCTACGGCAAATCCATCACCGACGCCTGCCTGGGCTGGGAAGATTCCGAAAAGCTCATCCTCGAGATCGCCGAAGGCGTCTGCGGCCTTTAAAAAGCCTGATCCCGCATTTGACGTTATAAATTTTATCAAATTCACATTGAACCACTTGCATTATTTGGAAGCGCGGTATATACTTTCACTGGTTTTCCCCTCCCCCAGAGAACGAAACGATCGGATGATGTTTAAAAAAATAAATACCTTCGTTCTACTCGCCGCTCTGGCGGGACCGATCAGCTTGCCGGGCGACGCCCTCGCCGGCAATATCACCGATTATTCCATCCTCGCACGGGAAAGTATCCACATCGACAAGAAGGCGACTGTTTTATCCGGGTTTGTGGGTGTCAACGACCCCTCCGCCGCGCCTTCCTTTAAGCAAGAAGTGCAGTTGCTTGTCGACAAAAAAGTCCTTTTAGAAGAAGGGACCCGGCTGACCGCCCCCAGTATTTTCATCAAGCGTGACTCGGTCATTAAAGGAGATATTTATTACAAGGACCGGTTTTTCACTCAAGAAAATGTTACCACCACGGGTGACATTGTCATATTAAGCGATCCCAACGATTGGCCGCTCATTAATATGCCGGATCCGCCGGCATGCGCGCCGGATACAACGAACCCGCTGACGGTTGTCAAAAACAGTCAAATGACGATGCCTCCCGGCCGTTACGGCGATGTGCGTCTGAATCGAAAAGCCACTTTGATTCTTCCGGGCGGGGAATATCATCTTAATTCATTTTACGCGGATGAGGATGCCCGCATCCTCTTCAGCGGCCCGGCAACATTTTGCGTTGCGGACACGTTCCAGACAAGATCTGACGTTTTTTGGGGCCCGCAAAATGACATAACGACCCTTTCCGGCGCCGACATCCAGATTTTTGTCAACGGTACCGATACCTACGAAAATCCGGGAAGGCATTCCCGGGAAGATTTTAAAAAACATCCCAAGCGCGACGCGGTCGCGCAGATCGGCAAGAAGAACGTATTTTTCGGGCAGGTCATGGCCCTTAACGGGACGCTGGAAATAGAGAAGGCCGCCCAGGTCAACGGCGCTTACATTGCCAGGGACGTCATTGTCGGTCAAAACAGCGTCGTTACAAAAGATACTTCGGGAACACCGCTCGATACAACGCCGCCCTTGATCACAAGCGTCAACCCCGCGGACGCAAGTGTGCTGGATACTTCGACGCCCGTACTTTCCGCCGATTTCCAGGATGCCGAATCCGGGGTCAACCCGGTCAGTATTCAAATCTTGCTGGATGGCCAGGATGTCACCTTTGAGGCTAACGCCTCCGAAGCGGGATTCAATTTTGTTTCCGCCTTTCTCGCGGACGGGGCCCATGTCCTGTCGATCAGTGTCAGCGACAACGCCGGCAATAACGCGCAAACGACCGTCAATTTCACGATCAATACCGACATGAGCCCGCCGCAAATCCTCAATGTTTCGCCGGCGGACGGCAGTCTGCTGGCCGGCACGCCAACGCAAATATCGGCCGATTTTTACGATGATAAAATGGTTGACGCGAATTCCGCCCAAATTCTCCTGGACAATGTCGACATGACCGCGCAGTCAAACGTGACCGCGGCCGGATTTGAATTTCTCGTTACGACAGCTTTAAGTGACGGCGTTCATACGCTGTTTATAAGTGTAAGAGACGCTGTCGGCAACCCCGCGCAACTATCCACAAACTTTACGATCGATACTTTAGCGCCCGATATCGCCATTTTGATCCCCGCCAACGGCAGTCTTTTGGCCACAGCCATACCGGCAATATCGGGGAGTTTAAATGATGCCACTTCAGGGATCAACACCAGCAGTGTGCGCGTTTCGGTCGATGGGGTGGACCTGACATCACAGGCCGCCATCACGCAAACGACTTTTGAAACTTTTGTCCTGGACGCGTTGGGCGATGGCGGGCACACCATAACTGTTGAAACGGCTGATCTGGCCGGGAATTCAGCCGTCCAGACAAGCGGCTTTACCACCGACACAACCGCGCCGGTCATTTCAAACCTGACACCCGCGAATATGAGCACGATCACGGCCAACGTCCCCACGGTTTCAGCGGCTTTCGCGGACAGCGGCTCCGGAATCGATGTCTCCAGCGCCCAAATTTTAGTGGATAGCGTCAATGTGACCCCGCATGCAACGGTCACGGAAGCAGGTTTCAGTTACACGCCAACAGTTCCTTTAAATAACGGCTATCACACGGTCGCCGTAACGATCGCCGACGTGGCCGACAACATCGCCCAGGCCGCCTGCAGTTTTAATGTGCTGATCGATGTGCTGCCGCCGACGGTATTCAACATCACGCCGGCCAACGGAAGTTTATTGGCCACGGCAACGCCGACCTTATCCGCTGCTTTCGCGGACAACCTGACCGGCGTGGCACCGCTAAGCGCGCATATTTTACTGGACGGGGTGGAGGTGACCGGCCAATCCAATGTGGCGGCAAGCGGATTTTCCTTTGTCCCGGCCGCCTTAAACGACGGGGCGCATACTCTTTCGATAAGTGTCCGGGACAATCAAGGCAATCAGGCGCAGGCATCGGTGAATTTCACCACGGACACGACCGCGCCGGTCATTTCCAACCTGACCCCCGCGGACGGTTCAACCGTCACGGTGAACACACCGGCCATTTCCGCGGATTTCGCGGATAGTCTCTCCGGGATCAACACAAGCAGCGTGCGGGTCCTTTTGGACAACACTGACGTAACCGCGCAAGCGGTCATCACGGCTTCGGGTTTTGAGTTGACGCCGGCAAGCCCGCTGGCCACTGGCAACCACACGGTTGAAGTACAGGTTGCCGACATCGCCGGAAATATCACGCAAGTAAATTTTGGCTTCACGGTATCAACCCCTACGCCGGTCAGCGGCGCCATAACTCAAAACACATTATGGACCCTGGCGAACTCTCCATATATCGTCATGGGAAATATCGCGGTCAATTCCGGGATCACGCTGACCATCGAACCCGGCGTCATCGTCAAGTTTAACGGCTTTTATACCCTCGAGGTCAACGGGCTCCTCAACGCGCAGGGGACAGCGGCGAGCCCGATCGTGTTCACCTCCGCCAAAACATCTCCGGCGCGCGGGGACTGGAACACGATCAACCTGCACGGCAGCGGTAACATCATCAACTACGCCACGATCGAATACGCGGACAAAGGGGTCTACGTACCTTCCGCGCCACTGTGGCAGACCCCGGCCATCCGCAACAGCACGATCCGGAATAACAATACCGGTATTCACCTCGAACCGAGCACGGGTCCGGTCATCCAGACCAACACCATCACCGACAATAATTACGGTATCTTTGCCGGCTGTAACAGCTTTACGGGATGTACGCCGACGATCAGCGGGAATTCGCTTTACAGCAACACCGGCTTTAACATTTATGTCTTCAGTTATGGGACAAACGCCTCCAGCAAGACCGTCAACGCGCAAAACAACTGGTGGGGAACCACCGACGCCGCAACGATCGAAGCCCTGATCTGGCACCGTAACGACAGTCCAACCCTCGCCTTGGTGAATTACGACCATTTCCTGGACAATCCCGGGGGCAACCCCATCGGTTTCCCGCCGGGCGCGCCGACATTGAGCAGCGCGGTCCCCGGCAACGGACAGGTCGCCTTGCAATGGACGGCGGCAACGACATCGACAGGCTATAAGGTAAAATATGGCACCACATCCGGGGTTTACGGCACGACACTGGACGTCGGCAATGTCACGACCCATGCCGTTACCGGATTGACCAATGAAACACCGTATTATTTTATCGTTACCGCGTCCAACGGTTTTGGAGAAAGCGGCCCGTCGAACCAGTTAAGCCAGACGCCGACAAACGCCGTGTTCCCTCCGCCGGTCATCAGCCAGAACACGACCTGGTCGCTGGCCGGTTCGCCTTACCGGATCGTCAATGACGTCACGGTCAACACAGGCGTTACGCTGACCATTGAGGCCGGCGTTGAAGTCCGCTTCACCGGCTTCTTCAAGATCGAAGGTAACGGTATCATTAACGCCCAAGGCGCTCCCGGAAATCCGATCAAATTTATGTCGGACAAATTCTTGCCGGCCAAAGGCGACTGGAACTATCTTTCGCTCCGTAACGGTAACAGCGTTTTGAATTATGTCAAAATCGAACACGCGGACCGGGGGGTCTATGTCCCGCATCCTTCGGCGAGCCCGCTCATCCAGAACAGCCTGATCCAGAGTAACAACAAAGGGATCTATTTTGAATTGACCACCAACCCGAGGATCCTTGCCAACACGATCACCAGCAATACGTATGGCATCCACGCTTTTTGCAATGTGTTCACCGGCTGCCGCGCGACGGTCAATGACAACGGCATCTACGGCAATTCAAGCTATAACCTGTATGAAGACAGTAACGGCGATTCTTCCTATGAATGGATCAACGCGCGGAATAACTGGTGGGGGAGCGCGGACCCGGCTGTGATCATCGCGTCGATTTATGATTTCCTCGATGATAATACGCGCGCGGCCGTCGACTTTACCCCGTTTCTGGACGGGCCCGGCGGCGCCCCGGATCACATTTTCGATACGCGCATCTACGGAAATATCCCGGGGGCGCTCACCTTAACAGCCGTATCCAGCCCGTACTATCTTTTAGGCAACCTTATTGTCGGTGCGGGCGAGACCCTGACTGTCGAACCCGGTGTCACGGTCAAGGCCGAAGGCAATCACCTGATCACGATCAATGGGAAATTGACCACACAGGGAGAAGCGGGCAATTTTATCGAGTTTACCTCCAATCAGCCCGCGCCGGCACCCGGAGATTGGAAGGGGATCTTTATGGCGGACGCCTCCGATGATACGAGCATAATAGACCATGTCCGCATACAATACGCCAACAGGGGAGTTGAACTGCGGCACGCCAACACGACCGTGACCCACAATGAATTTCTGAATAATAATACGGGCTTGTATCTTTTCGGCACCACGACCGCGGTGGTAACGGATAATTTATTCGATAACAACAGCCAATACGGCGTCATGGCCATGGCCGCCATCGCCCAGGGTGTGCCCGGACCGTTATTTACCAACAATTCTTTTTTGAACAATGGACAATATGATCTGTTCACCGGGTTTGAAGGGGTCAACCTCAACGTGAGCGGTTCGATCATGAACGCCGAGAACAATTGGTGGGGGACAGATGACCCGAACCAGATCGCGGCCCAGATTTGGGATTATTACGACAGTGTTTATCGTCCGAAGGTCGATTTCGCGCCTTATTTGATCACGGACCCGGAAAACTCGGTCGCCATCACGGACAATTCGGTCACCCCGCGGTTCTTTAATCCTGACCGCAATGAGACCTCGACGATCAATTACACGCTCGATACCGATTCCGACATAACGATCAGGATCTATGACTACGAAACCCGGGCTTTGGTGCGCACGCTTCTTGCCGCGCAGTCCAAACTTGCCGGCGCCAATGCGGCCGTCTGGGACGGTAAAAACGATGCCGCCCAAACACTTCCCAAAGGTATTTACACCTATATTGTCGATGCTGAAACGGCCGGCGGCAAGAAGGGCCGCTATGATCCCGGCCAGGTCCAGGCCGCTGTGGTTCAGGTTGTCAACCCGACCGTGACACCCGGCGGTTCATTTTCGGCATTTAAAGGCGACCGCGTGAAGGTCCAGTACGGCCTGACGGCCCCGGCCCTCGTTTCGATGGGATTTCTTAACAGCGTTAAATATGTCGATAATGAGCCGCGGGACGTTTCCGGCAATGTGGAGTATTGGGACGGCCGGAACATCAACGGCAGTATGGCTGTTTGGGAGGGAGAGCCGTTCCCTGTACAGGCGAAGATGCAGAGACTCCCGGAAAATGCGGTCGTGATCACCGGCAAAACCTCTTTGGATGTTCCGACGTTACGGACGGACCCTTACCTGATCCGCCCGCTTTATAATCAAATAACCGAAATCACTTACAGCATCAATGAACCGGCGACGGTGACGGTGAGCATCCTCAAGCAGGACGCCGGCCAAACATTGAAAGTGCTGGAGCAAAATGTGCCCAAAGGGGCGGGGACTTACACGCTGACCTGGGATGGGCAGACCTCGTCAGGCGAAACCGTTGCCGAACCCGGCGATTATCGCGTCCGGGTCGAAGCGTTCGATTCCTTCGGGGTGTCAACCGTCCGGGACGGTAATATCAGGATACTATTCTGATGAAGAGAATAAGCTTTATACAATTTATTTCGGTGACGCTGCTGGGGGTTGTGCTTTTATTCGCCGGGCATGAAGCACAGGCGTATTGCTGGTGCCAGTCGGGATCCGGGAGTTATCCATTGCCCTGCACCTTCTGGCATGAATATACCTGCGATGCTTACGACCAGTCCCTTGGCCAAGTGAGCATGACACCGCAACCGGTGGACACGGAGCTTGAAGTCAANNTATTACAGCGGGATGTCGTTTAACGGCCCGTTCGGTTACGGCTGGATGCTTAACTATTATATGCGGCTGCACCAGATCCAGGGCGGTGATGTGGTTATTGTCTCGGGAGATGGCCGTAAAATCCAATACACCTTCAATGGAACAATTTACCTGCCGCCGGCGGGCCGGTTCGAAACGTTGGTCAAGAATCCGGATGATTCCTGGACGCTCACCCAGGCGCAAGGAGAGCAATATCAGTTTGACGCTGACGGCAAGCTCGTTGCCATCAAAGACCGCAATAATAACACGATCACCCTTGTTTATGATACCGGCCAACAGCCCTATTACGGCAAAAGTAAATTCGCCCAGGACCCCTTGAACAGTGTGGTCATCGGCAGTGATTACCGGCTGGTCCAGATCGTTGATACCGGCGGACGGACGATCGATCTGACTTACAACGCCGCCGGCCTGCTGGACAAGATCATCGACGGAAGCAAGGAGGCGGCCTTCACCTATGACCCGGCCACCAACGATCTTTTGAGCGTCACCAAACCAGCCACGCCGCAGTTCCCCTCCGGGGTGGCCAAATCCTTCGAATACGAAAACCACAACGTCAAACGGATCAAGGACGCTAGAAATCAGTATTTTGTCGAGAATTTTTATGACGCGCTGGGCCGCGTCGAGCGGCAAAACCTGGGCGGAAGCGACATCACCTTTGATTACAGCGTTGTGGACCAGGTCATTGAAACCGACCGCAAGGGCTTCCAGAATGTCTACACCTTTAACGCGGCGGGCAATATGGTCAGGAAAGAAGAAAAGACCAACGGGCTACGCCTGACCGACCCCGCGTCTTTTGTAACGACGTATGTCTACAATGCCGACAGCCTCAAGACCTCGGAGACCTTCCCCCGAGGCAACGGCGCCAAATACGTTTATGATTCCGCCAATCCAAATCCTCGTTCCCGCGGCAACCTGTTGCAACTCCGCCGCAAAACCGACATGGCCGCCGCGGATAATACCATCAATGATATTGTCACGGTCATGACGTATGAGCCGCTGTTTAACCAGATCAACACGATCATTGATCCAAAAGGCAACGCCACCGCCTACACGTACGATCATGAATTAAACGTGGGCCACCCAAAGCATGGCACAAAAGGCGATCTGATCTTTATCGACCAGCCCGCGGTGGCCGCGGGCACGCCGGTAACGGAATTGGCCTACAACAGCTTCGGGCAGGTGACGGAATCGATCGATCCCAACGGCAATGTCACGCAGTACGCGTATGATCCTGTGACCGGTTATCTGACCGATATTTACCAGGACCCCGCCAGCATCAACGCGCATACGCATTTCACGTACGACTCCTTTGGCAGCCTGGACGTTGTGACTGATGCCAATAATCACGCGACCGACTATGATTATGACGCGCTGGGCTGGCTCAATCGGGTAACGAATCCGTTGGGATTTGTCACCAGGCACACCTATGATGCCAACGGCAATATCATCAAGACCGAGAGGCAGGCCGATACGCTGGCCACGGCGTGGCAGACGACGGAATTCAGCTATGACATCCTTAACAAGTTAAAGACCGTCAAGGACCCGCTCAACCGCGTCACAACGTACAACTATGACAATAACGAGAATCTCGCTTCGGTGGTGGATGCCGAGAACAATACGACCGGCTACGTTTATGACGAACGGGACCTGTTGTTCACCGTGACTGATGCCAATACACCTGCTGGAGTGACAACGTATGATTACGACCTCAACGGCAATCTGGCCAAGATCACGGACGCCAACGGGAATCCTACCGCCTACACGTACGACCTTTTCGACCAGCTGGATACAACACAGTACGCCAACTTATCTTCGAGTAACTTCGATTACGACAAGAATTCCAATTTAACGCGCCACACAACGCCTTCGGGCAAGCCGATCGAATACGCGTATGACGCCTTAAATCGACTAACGGCCAAGAATTTCTCCCTGACACCTGGCTTGAATACAACATACGCGTATGACGTTGGTGGCCAGCTGACTGATGCAAATAATAGCGCAAGTAATATGCACTTTAACTATGATGCGTTAAATCGGATAGACGGCACTACTCAAACCCTAAACGCAACACCCTACACCCTGGATTATTCTTACCAAAATAACGGCAATTTATCACAAATGATCTATCCGTCGGCAAAGGTTATTGACTACACACACGATCCCAATGACAGGTTAGATCTGGTGAAAGAAGGTGGTGCAACGCTCGTTGATTATGACTACGATCTCCTTGATCGACGGACGTTCAAAACCATAGCAACGAGTCCCCAGCAACAGGCAACGTACCAATTCGACATAGCGAATCAACTGGCAAGCCTGACAAATACGATCCTGCCCGGCACAAATATTTCAACACATGCTTATCCTGTCTATGATGCTGCAGGTAATCGCAAACAATATGACCGCACCTTCCAGACCAATCCGCTTGAAACGATTAATTACGGATACAACGATATCTACGAGTTAACGTCTGTTACAGGTGCTCAGACAAACTCCTACGATTACGACCTGGCTGGAAACCGCGAAATGGCCAATGGTCTCACCTATGTGTCGAACAATTTAAATCAATACAGCAATGTGGGCGGCACAGCATATAGTTATGATAATAATGGCAACTTAATATCGGATGGCACAAATGCGTACACCTACGATGAATTAAACCACCTTTTGGTATTCTCCAATGGAATAACCAATGCAAGCTACCAGTATGACGCATTTGATCGAAGGGTAAGCAAGACGGTCAATGGAACAGCGACGTATTTTATTTACGATGGCGATGAAGTGATCGCGGAATACAATTCATCAGGCGGCCTGGAAGCGGAATACGTCTATGGCGATCAACTCGATGAAGTTTTGACGATGGGCAGGGGAGGGAATTCGTACTTTTATTTTTACGACGGATTGGGGTCGGTCTCCGAGATCACGGACACTATAGGAGCAGTTGTTGAAAATTATACCTACGATGCTTATGGCAATCCATCTGTTGTGAATTCGACAATCAATAATCGTTACAGATTTACAGGGCGAGAATTTGATGAGGAATCTGGATTATATCACTACAATCGTAGAACTTATTCAAGTGAATTAGGTCGTTTCGCACAGAGAGACCCGATGGATTATGAGGGTGGAATGAACCCTTATGAATACGCTTACAATAGTCCTGCGAACTTTGTCGACCCAGACGGTGAATTGCCTATTCTTGTTTTAATACCATTGGCATACGCGGCCTTTGAAGTAGGTCTGTCGGCATTGGATGCTTATTCAACGGGAAGTACTTTGCTTGACCCATGTGTTAGTGGCGGTGAAAAACTTACCTCTGCTGGTTTATTCCTTGTTGGAGCATTAGCACCAGGTGGCGGCTATTCAACTGGAGCTAAAGTTACTAAATCCTCTCTTAAAAGGGTCAAAAGACTTATTACAAATTTATCTAAACCAGACAAAAACCCTGGTTTATCTCAAGAAAAATTTAATCAACTGAAGAAAATTGTTGAAAAAACTGGTGGGAAAGTTAGAGTTGATTTGAAGGGCGTAAAAGGGACGGGGGTTAATCCGCATGCGCAGGTTGAGGGATTGGGTCCCCGTATTAAAAGTAGACATATTTGGTTACAAAAAGGGGTGCAGTAAGAATGAGGACGAACAATGTGAATGCCGATAGGCTGTTTAAATTTATGAGTTTATTCGGTATAAATCGATTTAAAATTCTTACTTTAGATTCTAAAACCATAAAAGCTCAAGTTGGATGGCCAGATGATGGGACGGAAAATTACGATGAGAATGAAGAGGTTCAGGATATTTTATGGCACATACAAGATGATGAGTCAATAGAAGATGCTTTAACGTTGGGGAAGTTTCTTCTTGATAACAAACTAATAGCAAATGACAAGATTGTTGTTGATTATGAAATTCTTCAAAGCAAGATTAATTGGGACAGTAGGAAATTTGATACTGCGCTGCAGACATTGCTTTCCATAAAAGTCAGCATGTTGGATGATGACAAAGAAACTGATAGTTTTTTTATTCATTTCTAATTTTAAGGTCCTTTTCAAAGGTGATTAAATTCCGAAACCATACCGCATTTTTAACCGCATTATTTCTTTTTTGTACACTCTCTCCACAAATTCTTTTTGCGTTTCCAGAAAAAACAAATCAGCGTAGCACCGTAGACCAATTTACAAACTGTGGCAACGGCGTCAAATATACCTATGATACCGCCAACTCAAATCCGCGTTCGCGGGGCAACCTCTTGCAGGTCCGCCGTAAAACCGGTATGGCGGCCGCGGATAATACCACCAATGATATTGTCACGGTCATGACGTATGAGCCGCTGTTTAACCAGATCAATACGGTCACGGGCCCCAAAGGCAACGCCACCGCCTACACGTACGATCATGAATTAAACGTGGGCCACCCCAAATACGGCACAAAAGGCGACTTGATCTTTATCGACCAGCCCGCGGTGGCCGCGGGCACGCCTACAACGGAATTTGCCTACAACAACTTCGGGCAGGTCACGGAATCCATTGATCCCAACGGCAACGCGACACAGTACGCCTATGATCCTATTACCGGCTATCTCACTGATATTTACCAGGACCCCGCCAGCATCAACGCGCATACGCATTTCACGTACGACTCCTTTGGCAGCCTGGACGTTGTGACCGACGCCAATAATCACGCGACCGACTATGATTACGACGCGCTGGGCTGGCTCAACAAGGTCACGAACCCGTTGGGGTTTGCCACCAAACACACCTATGACGCTAACGGCAATATCATCAAGACCGAGCGGCAAGCGGATGAATTGACCACGGCGTGGCAGGCGACCGAATTCAGCTACGACATTTTAAATAAACTTAAAACCGTGAGCGATCCGCTCAACCGCGTGACGACCTATAACTATGACAACAACGAAAACCTCGCCTCGGTCGTTGACGCTGAACTCAATACGACAAGTTATGTTTACGATGAGCGCGATTTACTTTTTGCTGTGACTGACGCGAATACGCCGGCCGGTGTGACTACGTATGATTATGACCTCAACAGCAATCTGGCGAAGATAACGGACGCGAACGGCAATCCCACGGCATATACGTATGACCTTTTCGACCGGCTGGATGTCACACGTTATGCCAACCTTTCCGAGAGCAATTTCGATTACGACAAGAATTCCAATCTGACCCGGCACACAACCCCTTCCGGCAAACCGATTGAGTACTCTTATGACGCCTTAAATCGACTAACAACTAAAACCTATCCCCTGACACCTGCTTTGAATACAACCTACGCCTACGACCTCGTCGGCCGGCTGACCGATGCGGACAACACCGCCGCGGACACCCACTTTACCCACGACGCGCTCAACCGGGTCACCAATGCCACGAACACCTTAAACCTGGCACCTTACACCTTAAGCTATGCTTATGACAGTGCAGACAACCGCACGCAACTTACTTATCCGTCCGGCAAAGTCATCGATTATGTTTATGATACCAACGACCGCTTAACCGGCATAACACAGAACACATTAAACTTCTTACAATACCAATACGATCCCCTGGATCGCCGGACACAGAGATCGCACCTCTCTACCTCTTTACCTCTTACCTCTTACAGTTACGACATCGCGAATCAACTTGCTTCGGTCACCAACACGCTGAGCGACGGCACGCCGATCAGCCAGTACAGTTATCCTATTTATGACAACGTCGGTAACCGCAAACAGCTTGACCGAACTTTGGGCACTAATCCCACGGAAACGATCAATTACGCGTATAACGCTATTTACGAATTGACAAATGTCACCGGCGCGCAGACCAACAGCTATGATTACGACAACGTCGGTAACCGCAATACAGCTGATGGCGTTATCTATACAGCCAACGATCTTAATCAGTACACCAGCGTCGGCGGCACAACACATCTCTACGACACCAACGGCAATCTAACCAACGATGGCAATAATACGTATGGCTATGACGAACAAAACCGTTTGTCTTCAGTCGTTGGTCTTCAGTCTTCAGTCTATGCCTATGACGCATTCAATCGAAGGGTAAGCAAGACGGTCAATGGAACGACGACGTATTTTATTTACGATGATTCGTCCGTGATTGCGGAATATGACGGCACAGGTGGATTAGATGCCGAATATGTCCTTGGCGATCAAGTTGATGAGATTTTAACGATGGGACGAGGGGGCAATACGTATTTTTATTTTTACGACGGGTTGGGGTCGGCCTCCGAGATCACAGATGCCACAGGAACCATTGCAGAGAATTACACTTATGACGCATACGGGAATCCGTCAGTAATTAATTCGGTGATCGCTAATCGTTACCGATTTACGGGCCAGGAATTCGATGAGGAGTCTGGACTCTATCATTACAATCGCAGGACTTATGATAGCCAGATAGGCCGCTTCTTACAGCGTGACCCTATCGGCTATGAAGACGGCATGAATCTTTTTGAATATGCTCACAATAGCCCGACCAATTTTGTAGACCCAGATGGTGAGTTTGCGTTTCTAGCGCTTATCCCAATTGCTTATGCCGCATTTGAGATCGGCCTTTCTGCGTTAGATGCTTATTCAACGGGAAGCACATTACTTGATCCCTGCATAAGCGGCAAAGAAAAAGCATTGTCTGCTGGTTTCTTTATCGTAGGAGCCCTAGCTCCGGGGGGAGGATATTCGACGGCTAGCAAGACTTTAGGCGAAGGTTTGAGGAATGTCAGGACAATCAAAACAGGACGCCTGAAGGGATTTTCCAGAGGAAATACTGTTTTAAAGGGTGGGGATCAAGCAGCAAGAGATGTCTTTAAGAAATTAACAGGCAGACAGCCTAAGTCTTCATTTGAGCGGGTAGTTCTTCCTAATAACACAGAAGTTGTATTTCGTGCTACAAGCAAATCTGGCCCTCCTAAGGTTGAGATCGTTGATCCAACCCAGAAATTCTTAGAGAAAATATCTTTCAAGGAGTAATACTTTGCCAAAAACATTAAAGGATTTAGTATTAGAAATTTTAGAAGATTGGAAAAGCGGGAAAATTAATGAGATTATTGCCCAAGAAAAGGCAGAGAAATTATACGAAGAATTTATGCATTATGAAAACCTCTCGTACAATAATCCTGAGGCTATCGCCTACGAAGTTCTCTGTCAGTTAGAAATTTTAAATCATCAATTGATTATCAAAGAGGATATCCCTTTTATTGTTGATTTTCTAAACACTAAACAAGGGGAGGAGAAAAAGGCTTGGGAGAGTTGGCAGAATTACTGGGATGAAATAGATGTTGATGACCGTTTGGATAAATTACGGGACAACAGTTTTTATGATAAAGAAAAATAGGCTCTTCCGGGTTTCGAGTGGGTAAATTAAGC